>NZ_JBGSXF010000373.1:0-6549 GCF_041751555.1 Persicitalea sp.
TAGGGCGTCTCGCTGAAATCGTTTTCGGTGCGATAGAGCGCAAAACTTGCTTTGTAGGCCGCGCCCACCATCAGGCCCGGCTGCTCGGCTCCGATAATTGAGAGGCAGTTGAGTCCGTGCGGGTGATTGTCGTACACGCTGACTTTGCGCGAAACGAAATCGTAGGTATCCAGCATCCGCTTGCTGTCGAAAACGGGTTTAAGGTACCCTACCTCGTTGGCTTTCGGAAAGCCAGCGTCCAGCACAGCTACCAGCATCCCTTCACCATGAAATCCTTTTTCGTGTATTTCCGGAATGCCCAGCATGGCGAGTTGGCCCTGCGTGCGTCCGTAGTCGATGGTTTCCCGCGTCCCGAATTTGTCATGAACCGCACTCAGACGGGCGATACCCGACGTGCTGGCCGGAGCGATCGGTAGGTTTCGCTCGGTACTTTTATAAAAAGGCAGAGCTTTGATGGCGGCCCACTGCGCTTCCGAGGCTTCCAGCAGGGCGGCGTTGAACCAACGGGAGGTAAAAAACACCTTAGCCCCCGTCTGCTGCACGGCCTGAATGTAGGCAGTATTCACCGGGAGGTCGGCAGTCGTGATGGCAATGCCCTGCCGCTGACGCCGCGTGATGGCTCTCTGAGACAGAAAAGCTTCCGGTTTTTGGACAGAGAAGGTACTATTGGCTTTGTCTTTAAAATAAATCAAGTAACGTGGCAGCGTTTGCGCTTCGGCTCGAAGTGAGACGAGGGCGATTATTAAAATAATAGTAAGCAAAGAGTATTTCTTCATCGTCCGTAGTTTTTCAAAACTGTGGTTTTTGTAAAACCAAAATCAATTACGCTTTTGCCGAGGCAGTCGGGCGTGCCGCAATACTGCACCGAAGTTTGTTCACGCTTTATCAAACCTATATCCCTGGCGTATGTTTCCTGATTCTTTCGCAGAGAAAGCAGCGTCGAATCGTTTTGCTGCACGACGGTAAGGGTTTGGTCAAAAGTAAACGAACCAAGCGTCAGCGGTTTATCCACATTTTTCATCTCGAAAATCTGCTCGCCCAGCGTATTATACAAATTTCCGTTCCAGCGTAAACCATCTTTCACCGGAAACTGGATTTTGACTACCGTAAGGCCGTTTTCGGTCCGAAAAGCCCGCTCGGTCGTGCGCCAAGCCGCCCCAACGGAGTCGACGCGCCAGGCGTTGCCTTGGCGCGTCGAACGCTCGATAGGGTAAACGGTCTGATCGCTGGCATCGGTATAGGGCTGGCCTACGGTTTCGCGGATATGGTAAGTAATCGTTTGGGCGGGCTGCGCCAGAGCGTAGCGCGTTTCGGTCACTTCGTACTCGCGAAACTGGCCCGTTTCCAGCGGGAAGTAATCGTAGCCGGGGTCAAGCAGGAGAGTACTTTCGCGTTCACAGGCAGCGAAAGCCAAAAAAATGGCAAATAATAAAGTCTTTCGGATCATGCAGTAGCCTCTTCCGGCAAAACCAGGGTACTTTTCCCACCCAAGTGCGGACAGTCGAGCAGGTGTTTCATACCGTCAAATTTAACTGGATCTTTGGAATAGCCGTAATTGTCGGTCAAACATGAAGTTTGGTTGTTGTCGCCCATCGCGATGTCCACATCTTCCATCGTGAACTGGCAGGGATGTTCGTAGGAAGCGGCGTGGGAGATTTCGATGATTTCTTTTGTCAGCGTCGTGAGGTAGTTGGCGAAGCGTTCGCTCTTGAGCGTAGGGTCGAGGCCCGCCTGCAACCATTTGCTGTTGGTGGCTACGCCCGTCGGACAGCGGTTGGTGTGGCAGATCATCGCCTGAATGCAGCCGATAGACATCATGGACTCGCGGGCCACGTTGATCAGGTCAGCCCCCATCGCGAACGCCATGATGCTGTGCGCCGGAAAGCCCAATTTTCCTGAACCAATGAAAGTAATCCGGTCCGTCAGGTTAGCTTTTTGAAAAATAGTATAGACCCGGCTGAACCCGTACACCCACGGCAAAGCCACGTGGTCGGAGAAGGAGGGCGGTGCAGCGCCAGTACCGCCCTCGCCGCCGTCGATGGTGATGAAGTCGGGGCCGCGATCGGTTTTTATCATAATTTCGGCTAATTCCTGCCACATTTCGAGTTTACCCACGGCGGCTTTGATACCTACGGGCAGCCCGGTGGCCTGGGCGATGGTTTCGATAAAGTCAACCATGCCCGGCACATCCGAAAATTCCTCGTGATAGGGCGGCGAGACGACGTCCTCTCCCTTCGGCACATTCCTGATCTCGGCGATTTCGTCGGTGATTTTTTTGGCAGGAAGTACCCCGCCTTTGCCGGGCTTGGCCCCTTGCGAAAGTTTCACTTCGACCATGCGAATGAACGGGTTTTCCTCGACCATCTTCACAAGTTTTTCTAATGAAAAATTCCCGTCGTTGTCACGGACACCAAAATAAGCCGTGCCAACTTGGAATACCACGTCGGCCCCGTTTTGGTGGTAGGGCGACAAGCCGCCCTCGCCCGTGTTATGGTAGTTGCCAAATTTCAGCGAACCCCGGTTGAGCGACTCCACCGCCTTGGCCGACAGCGAGCCGTAGCTCATGGCACTGATATTGACAACCGAACGGGGACGATAGGGCCGCCGCCTGCCGTGGTACAGCCCGATGGCTTTGGCGGCGGGCAGCGTGTGATGCTGCGGATGCTCGGTGTTGCCCACGCTGTGCGGATGCGACGCGGGCAGTTGCATCGCCAGCAAAGCTGGCTTGATGAATATATAGCCCGGTTCGTGGATGTTCTGGTCGGTGCCAAAGCCTTTGTAGTTGTTGTCTTTCTTAGCCGAGGCAAAAATCCAGGAACGCAGCCGACGGTTAAAGGGCAATTCCTCGCGGTTGTCGGCCACGATGTACTGCCGCATTTCCGGCCCGATTTTCTCGATCAAGTACCGCAGGTGCCCCACTAGCGGGTAGTTGTGCAAAATAGTGTGGCGGCGTTGCAGAATGTCCCACAGAGCGATGACTAGAAGAATAAAAAGCAGATAGGCCCACCAGGGGAGGGAGGTCAGGGTTTCGAGCATGAGTTCGGTCGTTTGGCTGTTGGTACGGTCGAACTCGGGTGACTGTTGCGTGGGGTCAGACTGGCAGGGGCGAACACATAGGTTCGCAGGTGCGCCTGTCCGACCCTACGAGACCTCCGTCGCTGACCCCAGATGCTCCCAGAAATTCGGGTAAGACTTTACAACTACACCTGGCTCCTCAATTATAACGGGGCAAACCATGCCCGCAGGGGCAAAGGCGAGGGCCATGCGGTGGTCGTCGTAGGTGTGGATGGAGGGTACTTTGTTAGAGGATAATTTGTCCGTGCGGCTAACTTCGTAACGGTGGTTGGCTTCTACCTCGGTCAATTCCGCGCCTAGTTTCTTCAATTCCTGCTGCAAGGCATAAATCCGGTCAGTTTCCTTGATTTTGAGACTCTCGACGCCCGTTAACGTGAGTTTGATGTCTTTCATCGCGCAGCACACGGCGACGGTTTGGGCCAAATCTGGACAGTCGGTAAAATCCCAGGATAGAGAAGTTTCTGCTGTTGTTTTTTGCAAAAGAACACCCCGTTTGGTGAAGGTACTTTTAACGCCCAAATTCGCCATGATGTTAACAATGGCACTATAGCCCTGCAACGAATTTTCCTTCAAACCTAGCAATTCTACCTCGGCGTCTTCGGCCAGAGCCACGATGCTGTACCAGTAGCTCGCCCCCGACCAGTCGGACTCGATGGCGTAGGGCTTAGGCTGGTACTTTTGCGGGGGTACTTTTATGGTTTTGGCGGTCCAGTCGGCCTGGTACTTTATGCCAAAGTACCCCATTTGTTCCAGCGTCATTTCGATATAGGGCCGCGAGCCGACTTCACCCGTCAAAGTCAGCGTCAGGCCTTCGGGCAGGAGCGGGGCAATCATCAGCAGCGCCGAGATATACTGACTGCTCACATCGCCACGAATGCTAAGACTGTTTTTTCCTGAATAATGAAAACCCTCCAACCGCATGGGCGGGTAGTTTTCATTATTTTCATACTCGATTTTTGCCCCCAGATGCCGCAGGGCATCCACCAGCAAGCCAATGGGCCGCTCGCACATTCGCGGGGTTCCGGTCATGGTTTTATGCTGGCCCGTAATGGCGAAGTACGCCGTCAGGAATCGCATGGTGGTACCCGCGTCGATGACATCGGCCATGCGGTCGTCGGAGGCCAGCAGCCGCTGCATGGTTTGGCAGTCGCGGGCTTCGGAGATGTTGGTGAGGGTACTTTTGAAGCCCGTCAGCGCGTCGATGATCAAAGCCCGATTGCACTCGCTTTTGGAGGCGGTGAGTTTTATTGCGGCGCGAATTGGTTTCTGCGGAGGGTGAACGGTAGTTTGGGACACTTAATTTGAAGGGGGGGTTGAGAAAGTACTTGGCACTTAGTTTTATACGACCAATAGATGCTGATTTTCAACGAAAAGTTCAGTACCAAGTACCCAAAATCAGTACGTCTTCAGGACTTTGACACGGTTATGGCCGTTGATTTTTACGGAAGAAAAGCTGAGTTTGTAACATAAGAAACCCGTAGCCGCCAGGGCACCACCAATAGCCAGCGATTGGGCATCGGTGGTGAAATATTGGCCGTCGATGCCCCTGTTGAAAAAATCGGCCCCGATGAAAATTAGACCAGCCAGGGGAAGGATCACCGAGCCTTCGGTTACCCAGGGAATACGCCGGAAGGTCTTGATGTTTTTTATGTCATCCAACATGATCTCCACAGTTTCCATTCTTCTCTCCAACTCATTGACGTAGCTGAACGTGAAACTGCTGTCGGTTACTGTATAAATCTCCTTCCGGAACCGTTGAGAACTACCTTTTACCTTATAGCGAATATCGTCACCGGGAAAATAGCGGAAGCGGCGAAAAGTACCGATGGTAGGGGCGAAATCGAGCGCCAAGTACCGCTCGCCGGCTTTGGTGAAAACCCGTTTGTTGCCTTGTTGCTTCAAAAATAATTCCTCGCTCGACAGTGCCTTAGCGGGATCATAGTGATCCTGCGCAAAAGCTGGCATTGCACAGACAGCAAAGAAAAATAGTGTCCAAAAATTAGCTTTCATTTGAATAACGGGCTTTACCCTTCCTCCTCTTCGTACTCCGGCGAATAATCCTTGGCCGACACGCCACCGGATACGATCATCTTCATGATGTCGGCACTATTGGCGTTTAGCAGGGTGACGTTCGCAATCGGCACGATGAACAGTTCCCCGGAGAACGCATACGAGTGCGGCATATAGACCGCAATATAATCCTTTATGTACAAATGACTGAGGTCGGTTTGGGTAATGAAGCCCAGTTTTTTCACGTCCGACTCGCGGTTGATCGTCACCAGCACGGGTTGGTTGAATTTTTTCTTATCGCCCACGAAGGCTGTGATCAAATCTTTGATTGAATAAAAGATCAGGTTGACCAGCGGGATTTTTCGCAGGATCCGTTCAGTGAATTTAAAAAAGGACTGCGGGACGACCGTCGAAAAGAAGAAACCCAGTAGGATAATACTAATCAAGATGATGAGCATACCCAAACCAGGTAAATAGATGGACTTTTGAGCCGAAATGGGAATGGAAATCGGCAGAATACCATCCAAAGCCTCGACGCCCGTCCAAATAATCAAAATCGTAAAGTACAAAGGCGCCACCAACACCAACCCCCGCACAAAGTAGCCGAAAATGCGATTCAGGAAGGTGTTCTCTAATTTCATATGTTAGGGCAATTCTGAATGTCGGAATATCGGAGTAAATCAATACCGGAGAACTGGCGAAAGCAGTATTCACTCATTCCGACATTCACTAATTCCAAATTAAAAAACGACCGCTCGTCCCTTGGGGTACTTCACCTCGAAACGGATGTCAAAAGTACGGCTTTCGTTGGGTTTTAAGTTCACTTCCCAGGTCAATTTTCCGGTTTCGGAATTGTACTTTGCCCCGGTAGTTTCTTCCACATTTACCTCTATGTCGCTGTTTTGCGAAACGGGTACCTGATCTTCTAACGTCAGACGGACAGCATCGGGCCGGATGTTGCGTACCGTAATTCGGTAGGTGACCGTTTCGCGAATGTTGCTGCCAATAAAACGCTTGCTGCTGTATTCGTTAAGGCGTTCGCGCTTCACGATGACCTTTTTGTCACGGCCCAGCGACACGTTCAGGGTATCGTTGGTGTTCTGCGTAATCAACTGCGTTTCACCTACGTAGGTTCCCTGGAAATAGACGTTCGCCTTACCGTTCAGTAAGTTGTATTTTTCCCAGTCTACCAGTTGCGCTACCAGAAAGGCGTCCGTATCGAGCTTCGGGATGGCGAAGTGGCGGTAATCGGCGGGTACTTCGTGCCGGGCAATATCAACTAACTGCGGCTGTCCGCCCGACGGGATGTCGTAGGGCAAAGCAATGTCGAAAGAAACCGAGAGGTCGTTGGTGGTGATTTGGGTAAAATCGGCGGTAGTTTGTACGTCGGCCATCGGTGCCCCAAAAGCTTCAGAGTCCATTGGAACTGCTTGTGCATTCATACTTATAGCCGCTTCTTTCGAG
>NZ_JBGSXF010000374.1:0-3838 GCF_041751555.1 Persicitalea sp.
GCGTTCCGAAACCTTCGAGCCGCGCGAGAAACTCGCCAAAATCGAATGGCTCACGGTGGAGCAAGCCTTTGCCCTCAACCAGCAGGAGCCGCGCAAAATCCTGATCGATGTCTATACCGATTGGTGTGGCTGGTGCAAGGTCATGGATCGCGAAACCTACACCGATGCGAAGGTGGTGGAGTACATTAACAAGCATTATTATCCGGTAAAATTCAACGCCGAGCAGCGCGAGGAAGTCACGCTGGGCGGGCAGAAGTTCAAGTTCGTACAGCAGGGCAACAGCGGCGTGCATGAGTTCGCCGCCAGCCTTTTACAAAACAAACTGAGCTACCCCAGCACGGTGTTTCTGGACGAGAAACTACAAATGATTCAGCCGCTCCCCGGCTATCTGAAAGCCAAAGAGTTCCACGAAATCATCACCTTTTTTGGGGGAGATTTTTACAAAGAAGTAGCCTTCGAAAAGTACAAGGAAGAGACGTATCCGAAGGAGTTTGGGGGGAAGTAGCACAATGCTCGTAGTTTTGTTAAACGACGAACTGCGCAACAACGAACCTCGAACATAAAACTAAATTGTCTCCCCTTCCTGCATCCGCTCGGCGTTTTCAGCTATGCGGAGTTGCTCGATAAATTCCCCGATTTCTCCTTCCATGACCGTCGGCAGGTTATATACCGTGTAGCCAATGCGGTGATCCGTCACGCGGCTTTGGGGGTAGTTGTAGGTGCGTATTTTGTCGGAACGGTCGCCGCTACCGACCATCGACAGCCGCTGCGAACTGATGGCGTCGTTGTGCTTTTTTAATTCTATTTCATAAAGGCGCGACCGTAGTACTTCCAGCGCCCTGGCTTTGTTTTTGAGTTGGGAACGCTCGTCCTGGCAACTCACCACCAACCCCGAGGGATTATGTGTAAGCCGCACGGCGGAATAGGTCGTGTTTACCGACTGCCCGCCCGCGCCTGAAGAGTTGAAGGTGTCCACGCGCACATCGTTCATATTGATTTCCACATCCACTTCCTCGGCTTCGGGTAGCACGGCCACCGTCGCGGCGGAGGTATGGACCCGTCCCTGCGACTCCGTGGCCGGAACGCGCTGCACGCGATGGACGCCCGACTCGAATTTGAGCTTGCCGTAAACGTCCTCGCCCTCGACCTTGCTCACAATTTCCTTGTAGCCGCCGTTGGTACCTTCTGTGAAGTCCAGAATGGAAAGCCGCCAACCCATCTTTTCACAAAAACGCTGGTACATACGGAACAAATCGCCCGCGAAAATGGCGGCTTCGTCGCCGCCCGTTCCCGCCCGCACTTCAAGGATGCTGTTACGGCTGTCGTTCGGGTCTTTCGGAATAAGCATTTCCTTCAAAGCCGCTTCCATCTCTTCCTGCTGAGGTTGAAGTTCGTTGAGTTCTTCCTTCGCAAACTCGCGCATATCCGGATCTTTTTCGGTATTGACCAGTTCGCGCGCGCCAGCAATGTCTTTTAAGAGTTTCTGGTAAGCATCATACTGTATCACAACCTTTTCCAGGTCACTGTATTCTTTGCTCAACTTGGTATAACGCTGCATGTCGTTGACCACTTCGGGCTGGATAATCTGCTGGCCTACTTCGTGGAAGCGTTCTTTGATGGCTTCTAATTTATCTTGCATGGTATTGTAATTGACATTCCTTCGTTTGGGGCCGCAAAGATACGTAATTTCGTGGCTGGACTATTTTGTAAATCAGCGGGTCGCGCAGTACCGGGGCTTTATTTTGAATTTTATATGAAAATCAGAAACTGGAAATTTCAAAAATCATCGCTCCTGCTATTGGTTGTCGTGGTCGTTGCCGCAGGCTGCAATACCGACAACCGCATCGACCAAACCAAGGCCCTGAAAGAAGAGATGGCGGGTGTGAAAATCAAGCGCGTCACCGACGCCCAACTCGTGGCGGCGGTGGACGAATGGGGCAAGGAAATGGCGGTTATCATCCAGAAAGGTCTGGAAAAAGAACTGGCGCAGCATCCCGACGAGGCGTTAAAATACTGCGTGAATCTAAAACACGTGCCGCTCGTCGCCGCCATTGAGGATCAGTATGATGTCAAAATTCAACTTCTGGGTATGCTGGCCCCGGAAAACCGGACTCTGGCCCCCAAAGAGCGCGAATTGCTAAGTGCTTACGTCTATAACGCCGAAAGGGACTTGCCGCAATTCGACAACGTTCAAAAACTCAACGACACGCTGCTGGTGTACAACGCACCTATTCCTAAGACAAGTCCTATTTGCGGAGAATGCTTCCCCGATCAAAAGCTGCCTTTCGCCGTTTGGCGGGTACTTTTTGACAAGAAAGCAGTGATAAGGAAGATGGGGGAATGAGGAGGAAAGGAGGGCTTACGCCAGCCACACGGAATATTAAGATAAAAGCTAGTAAATCATGATATTATTTTTTCAAGATTTGCATTCAGGCCGCTTTCCCGTACTGGGCGATCGGCACGTAGGGTGTTCCCCGGCTGACGGTGGCGAAAACGCGGTTGATCAGCTTGGCTCCGACGGCATTGAGAACCACCAGGCAGTCCTTTCCCTCTCCACGCTTTCGCTGGTAATATGCCTTCAGTTGCGGGTCGTGCTGTACGGCTGCCGCAGCGCAGTTGCTCAGCAGAGCCTTCATCTTCCTGTTGGCCAGGGAACTGACTCTCGTCCTTCCGCGCGGCGGACCGTCCCGGATGCTGCTGCCCGAAGAGTGTTCGAAGGGGGCTACCCCGGCGTAGCAGCGGACGCCGCGCAGGCGAACTGTCGGCCGTTGTCAAAAGCGGTGAAGTCCTGGGTGTAGATCAGGAAGGCCGCCGCCGTGATCAAACCCACGCCCACGACCGACTTGACCAACTGGAAGTGCTTGAAGACCTGCTCGTCCTGCTTCACGGTGGCCTCCATCTCCTTTTCGACGTGAGCAATCTGCTGTTCGATCAGCGGCCTGCGGGAGACTTCCCATCTGATCGACAATGCGCTCATTATCAAGCTTTCCCACAAACATCTCAAGCTCGTCGAGCAGCAGATCGACCAGACAGAGAAGGAGATGCAGGCCACCGTCAAGCAGGACCAGCAGCTCTTCGAGAGCTTCGGGCTGGCCAAGTCGCTCATCGGCATCGGCCTGATCGCCGCTTCGGCCTTCCTGATCCACACCCATGGCTTCATGGCCTTCGAGAACGGCCGACAGTTCGCCTGTTACGCCGGAGTGGCGCCTTTCGAGCATAGCTCGGGCAGCAGCGTGCGGGCGGTCGGCCGCTGCCGAAAGACCAGCGTCAGCCACCTGGCCAACAAGAAGATGAAAGCTCTGCTGAGCAACGCTGCCGCCTCGGCCGTGCAGCACGACCCGCAACTCAGGGCTTACTACCACAGGAAGCTTGATGAAGGCAAGGGGACAAGATGGTGGTTCTCAACGCAGTCAGAGCCAAATTGATCAATCGCGTCTTCGCCACCGTCAGCCGGGGGACGCCCTATGTGAAGATGGCACACTACGGCCAGGCGGCCTGAGAGTGATCTTGAAAAAATAATATTTAAAAGCATTTGTTTTTATCTTAGAATTCCGTGAGAGTCGGTCAGGTCTGTGGGGTACATTGGTGGTTCTTTGTTCTCACAAAGCTACCGACTCACATTCTATCAAATTCTGATTTTTAGACAGCTTCTTATTGCAGCCGAACAAATTTCCTACCTTCGTTTCACCCGTTCCAAAAATTGTTATAAACCGGAAAACCAAGTACCAGACATGGATATTGAACCAAAAATCGGCAACCAGTTTACTCACTCCTTCAAATTCAGCCAGGAAGATGTGGCGGCCTTTGCCCGCGTGACGGGCGACACCAATCCACTGCA
>NZ_JBGSXF010000375.1:0-3841 GCF_041751555.1 Persicitalea sp.
CGAAGGCGAGCAAACGGCTTGCTGGCAGTAGGCCCGCTCGAAGAGCAAACCGCTGGCCGCGAGGCGGTCGATGTTGGGAGATTTTACCAAATCGTCGCCATAACAACCCAACTCAGGTCGCAGGTCGTCCACGGCGATGAAGAGGACATTGGGCCGGGCGGGGGCTTCACTGCGTGGTTTCAGCGAAACCAGAAAAACGACGAGTAGCCCACCAGCTATGGCCAAAGCTAGGCTGAGTAATGATCCAGACTTTTTTTTTGAGGACTTCATAAGTTTCTGTGGCAAACTAACTCCGGTTGTGGTTCGGCGCTTTGTTCTTTTTTGTGTTTCGTGAAATAGTCGTTCAAATCGTAATTGGAGACCGTAGCCCACTATGAATTTACCTACGGCGGGTATATTACTGATTTGGGTTTACTAATCGACAATCGAAATCAATTTGGCAAGAAAAGAAGCCGACCGTTTTCAACTACTGATCCGATGCCCGAAACCGGGCCAGCTTCTCTTAACTGGCATTCTCTTTACTATTTGTGAGGACAGTAGCTCAACCCAAAAATCAACTTTGAATAGTTTCTGAGAAAACGCGATGCAATGAAGTTGTCGAGAATGTGTCCTTACGAACTATTATGCATTTTTGTAATGAGCGGTTTCTTGTCCGGCTCTGTTCAAAAATCGAATCTCCCGAAAGGAGATGCCGATAACGGCGGTCTCTTCCTCCCCGACGGGTTTGAAGCGGTGGTTGTCGCGGACAATATTGGCCACGCCAGGCATCTGGCCGTGAATGAAAATGGGGACATTTACGTAAAACTCACCTACGCGAAGCAAGACTCCGGCAATGCTGCTATCAGAGACAGCGATAACGACGGAAAAGCTGATCATATCGCCTATTTTGGAGACTATGAAGCGGAGAGCGGCTATGGCCCAACTGCTATGAAAATATACAGTGGCCATATATATTTTAGCACGAAGGGTGCTGTGTATAGACAGAAATTGACCCCAGGCAAACTAGTACCCGAAAGCAAAATAGAACTGGTACTTACCGATAATTACATCAGCGAACATATCGGCAAATCGCTCGCTTTTGACGACGATGGACACATGTACGTCAATTTTGGCTCAATCAGTAATAATTGTCAGGTAGATAACAGAACTCCCGAAAGCCCAGGCCAATATCTGTGTGCTGAACTTGCCGAACACGCTGGTATATGGAGATTCGATGCCAATAAACTGGGTCAAACTCAAAAGGACGGACTCGGGTATGCCACCGGACTGAGGGACGGGATAGCGATGGATTGGAATCACGAAACAAACACTTTATTTGCCCTGGAACACGGCAGAGACGACCTGCATCAACATTGGCCATCACTATATTCGGAATGGGAAAGTGCCATGTTACCGTCTGAGGAATT
Organism: Persicitalea sp.; assembly: GCF_041751555.1. Lineage (NCBI taxonomy): Bacteria > Pseudomonadati > Bacteroidota > Cytophagia > Cytophagales > Spirosomataceae > Persicitalea > Persicitalea sp. Next base: position 1,407 of record NZ_JBGSXF010000375.1, read on the forward strand.
TTTTGAAGTGAAAGAGGGAATGAACGGTGGGTGGCCTTACTATTATTACGACCAACTGCAAAATAAAAAAGTGGTGTCGCCCGAATACCAGGGCAACGATTTGACAAAAGAAGTAGCTAAACCCGCCAATCCGATAATGGGCTTTCCGGGACATTGGGCACCGAATGATCTATTCTTCTACACCGGGAGTCAATTCCCTGAACATTACAAAAATGGCGCTTTTATTGCCTTTATGGGATCGGCTGGCCGCGCTCCGTACCCACAATCAGGATTTTTTGTTGGTTTTGTTCCTTTCAGAAATGGTGTGCCGTCAGGCCCCTGGGAAGTATTTGCGGACGGATTTGCGGAGAAAGATACGATTGTAAGTTCTTCTGATGCGGCTCATCGCCCAATGGGAATAGCCATGGGTCCCGACGGCTCCCTGTACATCAGCGATAGTGTTACGGGAAAGATATGGCGAATCATCTATAAGGAGAGTAAAGAAAACTTTGGCAAGAATCAGTTGGCAAAGATGGAAAAACGTAAAACCCTAACCCACCTCAGGACCCCCGACAAGATCAAAGACAACCTGGCCAGAAACATAGCAAATGAAGGCCAGAAAATCTATAATCTTTATTGCATTTCATGTCATCAAAAAGATGGCATGGGAGATGGGAGCCGTTACCCTCCTCTGGGAAAATCTGAATGGGTGATTGGAGATAAAAAAAGGCTTTTGAAGGTACTATTGAATGGTCTGAAAGAGCCAATTACCGTAAATGGAAAGCACTTCAATGGCGAGATGCCCAAATATAATTTTTTGAGCGATGCTGACATTTCAAAAGTAACCTCCTACATCAGGTTGAATTTTGAAAATAATGCAGGTGCCATTCAGGAAAAAGAGGTGGCTAACGTGAGGGGTAAATTAAAGGATAAAAAATAACAAGGCAGAGAAGTCATTTAAACATAACTCCTAACACGTTTAGTATTTCAAACAAAATGAAAAATGTCATCGGCGGATTTCTCATCGCACTCTCTCTTTTCCCACAACTTTCCCAAGCCCAAAATAAGGTTCAGGGCCAAAAATTTATCGTTGAACCGCCAACCCTTGAAAATTTGGGGTTCGAATGGTATGTCGATGGGGACGCTAACCGGAATGCCTCGGTAAAAGTCGAATATCGGATCGCGGGATCGGGCAAAGAATGGAAAAAGGGCATGCCTCTCCTAAGGCTTGGGGGAGAGCATATCGAAAGGGCTGGAATCGATTATACCGTTCCCCATATGTTCTCTGGAAGTATTTTAGACGTCAAGCCCGATACCAAATACGAGGCCCGCTTTACTTTGGAAGACCCTGATGGAGTCGATGGTGAAGCAGTTACAGTCGTCAGTGTTTCTACTCGGGCCGAGCCTAAGGCTGCTCGCGGAGGAAGGGTGAGGCACGTTTATTCCCAATATTATACGGGTGTAAAAGAAGAGCCAAATTACCCTGGGCTGGTTTCTGCTTATGGTGGTTCCGAAAACACGAAGGGTGATTGGAACGTGGTGGCCGAAGATGTGGTGCAGCCCGGCGATATTATCAAAATACATGGAGGACTTTATCAGGGTGTACTTCTCAACTACCCGGATTGGCATAATATACCCTTCGATGGAACGTATTTTTTCACGGCAAAAGGTACGGCGGAGCTCCCCATAGTGATCGAGGCGGCCGGGGATGGGGAAGTCATCTTCGATGGCGCTGGTGCCGCTATTCTGTTCAATGTCATGGCCACCGAACACCATATCTTTCAGGGGCTTACCTTCAGGAATGCTGGCCGGGTCTTCGATGCTGGCCGCAAACGCTTGGCAGGAGCCAGCGATCTGACCATACGGAACTGTCGTTTCGAGAATGTCGGAGAAGGCGTTGTGACAGAATTCGCCGGTTCTAAAAACTTTCTTATTCAGGATAACGTGATCCTTGGCCGCGATGATCGTCATAGATTGTACGGTTGGAACGCTCACCGGGAGGGGCTGATTCCGTACGGAACGCACCTGTTGGATTCTTACTACGGCATCAAAGTGTACGGTTCCGGCCACGTGATTGCCCATAATTCCATTGCCTTTTTCCACGATGCTATTGGTGTATCGACCTATGGTACCCCGGAGAAGGAACAGGAATTGAAAGCGGTGTCGATCGATATTTATAACAATGATCTACACCTCTTGGTCGATGACTTTGTCGAGGCGGACGGCAGTGTACACAATGTTCGCGTCATGCGGAATAGGGGGGTAAACGCCGCCGAGAATGGTATAAGTGCCCAACCGGTTTTTGGTGGCCCCGCCTACTATATCAGGAACATCCTCTACAATGTACCGCAGGGAGGGGCGCTCAAAATTCACGGTGGGGTGCCCGGTCTCACGGCTTATCATAACACGTTCATTTCGGAAAGTAACGCGGGTTCCAAGTACCCAAATTCCAACTA
>NZ_JBGSXF010000376.1:0-1950 GCF_041751555.1 Persicitalea sp.
ACGTAGCGATGTGGCGGCAGAAACAGCGGCTACGGGTTTACGTAGATGAGTTGAAAGTCTTCGACCTACCCCGTATTTTCCCGACGGACATTAAGCTGAACGCCATGAGACTACACTCCCAGCTGTCTGAAGATGACGATCAGATGTTTCTTTCAAATATCCGCCTTGCAGTCGGGGCACCTGATACCCGCTCCAAGCTAATCACCGAAGGGAAATTCGTTACCACGGGAATCACTTTCGACGTCAACTCGGCCAACATCAAGTCGGAATCCTACGCTGTGCTGAAAGACATCGCCGAGACTTTGCAGGAAAACGCATCGGTAAAGGTCAAGATCATTGGCCACACCGACTCCGACGGCGAGGAGGCCGCCAATCTGGCATTATCCAAGAAACGCGCCGAGTCGGTAAAGGAAAAGTTGGCAAGTGAGTTCGGCATAGATAAAGGCCGCCTTGAGACAGACGGTAAAGGCGAAACTGCACCCACTGCCGATAACGGCACACCCGAGGGTAAGGCAAATAATCGGCGGGTGGAGTTCGTGAAGATGTGACCCTGCTCACTCTGGCAATTGATATCGAATCTCTACGGCTGTCCCGACCACTTCACCTTCTGAACTTACCAAATCACGGACGTCGATTTCGATTTGGGAGGAAAAATTCTTGTTAAAAAGCTCCACGCGCTTGTTGGTGATCTGCATCCCGAACGACCTTTTATTAGTCGCCGAGCGGCTCTTCATATCGCGGGCTTTATCGCGGCCCACGCCATTGTCTTCGATCAGGAACAGGCAAGCGTCTTCTTCTTCTGAAATGCGGATAGTGAGCTGCTTGTCGGGCTTGTCGCTGTGCAGGAGGCCGTGCCAAATGGCGTTTTCGGCGAAGGGTTGCAAGAGAAGCGGCGGCACGATGATTCCATCGGTATCCATGTCGTCGGGCACGATGATTTGATATTGAAAGCTATCGCCGAAACGGCGGGCTTCTATTTCTAAGTACAAACGCAAAGCTTCCAATTCTTCACTGAGCGGGATGGTGTTCTCTCGGGAATTCTGTAGTACCATCCGCAGCAGCCGGGCAAACTTACCGAGGTAGTCGCTCGCCTTTTCATTTTCATTGTTTAGCACAAAGTACCGAATCGTGTTCAGGCTGTTGAAAATAAAGTGCGGGTTCATCTGCGCTCGTAGTGCCTGCATCTCCATTTCACCGAGCTGGAACTCGAATTCCGACCGTAAGTGTGCTTCTTTTTGTACCTGCATGGCCTCCGACATAGCCATCACCTCCTTGGTACGTTCGTCCAGCTTTTCGGTTAGTTCACGGTTGGCATTTGTCGTGAAGTCCTGGTTGAGTTGCAACTGCGCGATGTACGCCTTTTGGTTTTTATTGCGTTCGCGTTCCAGCAGACGGACGTTATAGCCCAAAGCAAACGAAAAACACATGATCTCGCCCAGGACGCCAATTTGAAAGTGATTGATGGGAGAAAGTGAGCCAAAAAGTGGGATTTCTATTAAATCCAAACTCAGGACGGTCGAAAGTACCACGCCCGTAAGGAAAAACGCATTTCCCACTAAGAAATAGCTCAATAATGGCGAGCGGTTTTTCTGAATTATCCTGGCCAGCATCACCAACGTGAATAGCAGCAGCACCACCCGATCAAAAGCCAGCAAACCCGCCTCGAATTCACTTTTCCAAACAACGGTTGACACCGGGATCAAAACCACTGCGTAGACGGCCAGTGCTTTCCAGAAAACATCCAAAAAGCGGTGCAGCCGCCGATCGTAGTCCTTGATTCTCAATAAACCCATGCTGAACCGGATATAGAGCGCGGTGTAGAGCATCTGAACGGGTTCGTTGAGCACGGTAAAGAACTTTGGAACCCCCCCGACCCAGTAGCCCAGAAAAAACAGCGAGTCGGTTTTGGTAGAAAAGTAGAGAGCCACGCCGCCCAGGTACAGGCCGTAG
>NZ_JBGSXF010000377.1:0-1518 GCF_041751555.1 Persicitalea sp.
TACAACTCTGGCCGCCTTGCATTGACATAACGGTGGCCTCCCGCTTGCACGAGTTTTTCGGGAGTGAGGGTCGCCGTTACAAAGCTGTCATCAAACGTGCGACACTCCGCAAGGATATCTCCGAATGGATCGATAACCATAGAACAGCCGTTCTTCAATTGGTCGTCGTCCATACCAATCGGATTGGAAAAAACTACGTAAACAGCGTTGTCATACGCTCTGGCTGGCAACCACTTCATAAGCCAATCGCGTCCTTTCATTCCGTCGAACTCTAGTCGCAGCGATGTCGGATCTGATTCCCTATTTTTCCATAGTTCAGGATCGACGAATCCAGCACCCGGACGCGTCGAAGGAGTACACATCGTCACGTGAGGCATAAAAATAATGTCGGCCCCCAGGAGTTTTGTCGCCCTTACGTTCTCGACAATATTATTGTCGTAGCAAATTAAAATTCCGCATTTCCATCCCTCAATCTCAAATATACAGTAATCGTTACCCGGCGATACAAAAGGGTTTATGAATGGATGTAGTTTTCTGTATTTGGCAACCAATCCGTTTTTATCGACACAAACGTATGCTTTGAACAGATTATCGTCTTTATCCTTCTCAAAAAGTCCCGCCAAAAGGGTGACACTATGTTTATTCGCAATTTCTTTAAGTTTTAGAATACTTTCTCCTCCGGGAATATATTCCGCCAAATCCAGCATTTGTGCCTTGTCTAAGTGTCTGGCAAAGGTATAGCCAGTAATGGAGCATTCATGAAATGCGATTACATTCGAACCGTTTTCTGCTGCCTCTTTTGTAAGCTTTTCAATTATCGATAAATTATACGCCTTGTCGCCACTTTTGTGTTCAAATTGCGCAGTTGATATTTTAAATTTTTCCATATTCTTTTCAATGGGGTATATTATTCAGAACTACCCGGGATGGGCAGCTTAATTTGTATTTTATCAGCTTACGGGGGAGATTATCGGTAAGGACACAGAAAGCAGACTAGAAAAAACTTATGACTAAGATCGCGTTAAAAACGCTAGGTGATGCAACGCACGATTACAAATCGGGTTTAGCGGGGGTGAAGAATTTCTGTTGTTTGTGTAAACTTAGCAGCGGGGCCGTTCAATGGGGCCGACCGTCTGCGGCCATTCTATTTATAGTAAGCGGTCATCCTTCGGAAGACCACACACAACAACTTCGCGCGAAACACTACGACGAACTAGGGTTAGTTGGCTTGTTTAGTGGAAGTGAAGGAATAGAGCGGCTTCCATCAAATATATCAGGACTCTCGTTCTCTCTATCCTCTTTATTGCCATCCCAAGGGCCGATTAACGTTTCTAAGTAATCAAACCATTTTCTTCCAAGGTCATTAACAAAATTAAGTAGTTCTACTTTGTTAAATCAAGTATGATGCTTACGCCTGAGCAAATCCTGCTTCCTGAGCCTATGCCTGTTTTCGACGGCTTCCCATACGCCTTGTGGCGTGTCGAGTTTGTTGAGCAGGGTTCGGGCCAGCACCAGCTT
>NZ_JBGSXF010000378.1:0-3375 GCF_041751555.1 Persicitalea sp.
GTGGTCATCAATCTGGAAAACCCCGACGGGATGCAGCACAACCTTTTGATTATCAAAATAGGTTCTTTGCAAAAAGTAGGGAAAGCAGCCGATGATATGTTGTCCAATCCCAAAGCCGCCGAAATGGCTTACGTCCCAAAAGTCCCGGAAGTGCTGCACGCCACCAAGCTCGTCAATCCTGGCGAGACGGTGACGCTGGAATTTACCGTTCCCAGCGTACCGGGCGACTATCCGTTCGTGTGTACTTTTCCCGGCCACTGGCGCGGAATGAACGGGATTTTGCGGGTTAGCAAGTAACACAGCGTTTACGATAGTTAATAGAAATCATTTTTGAACATTACATTGATGTTTTCAGCTAAATGTCAGTCTGAGCGGAGTCGAAGACCTCTTTCGAAGCTCGAGCGAGACTGTCTTTGACTCCGCTCAGACTGACATATTTTTAAGGTTTTCATGAGGCAATTGGTTGGCTTTCTTGTAATTATATGTGGTACCTCCGCCGCGCTTTCGGCGCAGCCGCGGAATACCCACTACATTACCAACCAAACCCCATTGTTGGCGCAACCCTATGCTGCCCTGCCTCTTGGCACCATCCAGCCCAAAGGTTGGCTCCGTACCATGCTGGAAACCCAGCGCGACGGGCTCACGGGCCACCTCGACAGCATTTATGCCGTGGTGGCTGGCCCCAACAACGCCTGGCTCGGCGGCACGGGCGATACCTGGGAGCGCGGCCCTTACTGGGTTGATGGCCTGGTACCCTTAGCCTATATCCTGAACGACGAAAAACTGAAAGCTAAAGCCCAGGCGTGGCTTGAGTGGAGTATCAAGAATCAACGGCCCGACGGCTACTTCGGCCCCTATCCTTACGACCCCAAAACCATGAAGCGGATTCGCGGTACCCAGCAGGAAAACAGCGAAGACTGGTGGCCCAAAATGGTGATGCTCAAAGCGATGCAGCAATACTACACCGCCACGCAGGACAAGCGTATTATAACGCTGATGGACAAGTATTTCCGCTACCAGTTAAAGCAACTACCCGATAATCCGTTGGGTAAGTGGACGTTCTGGGCCGAGCAGCGTGGGGGCGATAACTTGCAGGTCGTGTATTGGCTGTACAATATCACCAAAGAAAAGTACCTCCTCGACCTGGCTGAACTGATTCACAAGCAAACCTTCGACTGGACCAGGGTACTGTCGGACAACACGTTGCGCAAAGTCAATCCGTATCCCGACCTGCACTGCGTCAACGTGGCGCAGGGCATCAAGGAGCCGCTTATTTACTACCAGCAACATCCCGAAACCAAGTACCTGGCCGCCGTGAAGGAGGGGCTGTCGGCCCTGCGCGATGTGCATGGTTTTGTGAATGGTATGTTCGGGGCCGACGAGGCCATGCACGGCAACGACCCCACGCAGGGAACGGAACTATGTACGGCGGTGGAGTTTATGTACTCCTTCGAGAGCGTCCTGCCCATCACCGGCGATGTCTATTACGCCGATTATCTGGAAAAAATCGCCTTCAACGTGCTGCCCACCCAGCACGACGACGCCTACCTGCGCAAGCAATATTTCCAGCAGGTCAATCAAATCGAGGTGACTGACGAATCCCGGAATTTTGCCGACGACCACACGGCGCGGCAGGTGTTCGGCACCACGACGGGCTATCCCTGCTGTCTGGCCAATATGCACCAGGGCTACCCCAAGTTTGTGCAAAATATGTGGTACGCTTCGGCCGATAACGGTTTGGCGGCCCTGCTGTACGGAGCATCCGAGGTCAGAGCCAAAGTAGCGGGTGGCCAGGAAGTTGCTTTCGCTGAAGAAACCAACTACCCTTTTGAAGACGAAATTCGCTTTATGTATCAATCTGATAAAAAGGTGAAGTTTCCTCTGCACCTCCGCATTCCTGGTTGGTGTGAGAAACCCGTTGTCAAGATAAACGGGGAAGCAATGAAATACGGCGGGGAGAAAATCATGGTACTTAACCGCCTTTGGTCACCAGGCGACGTGGTGGAACTACAACTACCCATGGAAATCCGTTTCTCGCAGTGGTACGAGCGTTCGCTGGGCGTCGAGCGCGGGCCGCTGGTCTTTGCCCTCAAAGTAGGGGAGAAATGGCGCGAAGTCCAGACCGACCGCTACCCGGATAGTTTTCACGAAATAACCTCCACGACGCCCTGGAACTACGGCCTGTCCATAAAATACGCCAAGGCCGACTCCATGCGGGTGCAAGTAAGCCCGACCGTGGCCGACTACCCCTGGAACTTGCAAAACGCCCCCGTCACGATCACCGCCAAGGGAAGACTCATCCCGTTCTGGGAAAAATACCGGAACTCGACAGCCAAGATACCTTACCCAACCTATCCGCACTACCAACTCGATACCCCGCTGGAAGACCTGACGCTGATTCCCTACGGTTGCACGACGCTACGCATCGCCGAGTTTCCGGTAGTGGATAAAAACCGATAACTAATCTGACAATCAAAAATCAATTATGCTAAAAACTCATTTCAAATCGTATCTGGCGCTGGCCGCCCTAATCCTTATTGGCGTAGCCTGCTCGAAAAACAGCAGTTCATCGAGCAAAAAACCGATCAAGGTTCTCATGGTCGGCGGCGGTTCGTCGCACGACTTCGACCGCTGGTACAAGCAGGAAGACAGCCAAACATTGCAACGCGACGGACTGGCCTCGGTCGAGTACACCGACGACCCGACCACGATCATGTCCCAACTCTCGGACGTCGATGTATTGTACCTGACCAACAACCAGCCCATCAACGACGCCGCCACGCGCCAGGCGATTTTCGCATTCGTGGATGCGGGCAATGGGTTGGTATTAGCGCACCCCGCGCTCTGGTACAACTGGAAGGATTGGCCCGAGTACAACCAGAAACTCGTCGGCGGTGGCTCGCGTGGCCACAACAAATATGGTCCCTTCGACGTGACGGTGACCAACAAAAATAGCCCCATCATGAAGGGTGTCCCCGCCACTTTCCACCTCGACGACGAACTGTACTACTACAAAACTGACCCCACCGGAACGCCCATTGACGTAGTCGCCACGGCCAAAGCTACCACGGGGCCCGACGTGTTCCCCAGCATTTTCACCGTCAAGTACCCCAAAGGCCGCGTCGTCGGCATCGCCCTCGGTCACGACGCCGCCTCCCACACCATCGCCCCCTACCAAACCATTCTGCGGAATTCCGTGAAGTGGGCGGCGGGGAGGAATTAGGTTAAAGGTTAAACGGTCAACGGTTAACGGTTCGCGGATTTAAGAATTCGCAATCAAAAGGAAATCGTAGAACGCCGTTTGACCGTTAACCGTTGACCGTTAACCCTTTTTTTTAACAAGTAAAAGTCACCCCCCATGAACAAACAATTCAC
>NZ_JBGSXF010000379.1:0-10152 GCF_041751555.1 Persicitalea sp.
GCAACCGCTGGTACCTCGACGGCTGGGATACCGAAAAAGACAGCATCCGCACCTTCGGCCTCGACCGCATGACCGACCTCCGCCTCACCGAAAACCCCATCACCACCGATCGCACCGCCACTTACAAAAATCTTCGCCGTCATGTTATCGGTGTTACTGCGCCCGACGGTGCCGAGCCGGAGCGCGTGGTGCTGCGATTCAACGCCTTGCAAAGTAGCTATGTGCGGTCACTGCCATTGCATTCAAGTCAGCGAGAACTATCCAAATTGGGTGAGTTTGAGTTGTTCGTGGTGCTTAATCCGGAGTTAGAGAAGGAACTACTCAGCTTTGGCGAGGCGGTGGAGGTGTTGGAACCTGCTTCGTTGCGCGAACGGGTTGCGGCACGGGTGAGAGGAAATTTAAAATTATATGAGGACAAAGATTAAAATGGCAGGATGCAAATTCCTTTTAGCACCGTTTCCCATGCCGTAGGAATCGGCCGTTCTTAGTAGGGGGCGAAGTCGGTTCTGCCCACCTCTCAAGTACCGACTCGTGTATCACGGCTCCTAGCTTTCGACCATAAATATTTGAAGGACGGCAAAAATAATTTCGACTAGTGAACTTTTTGACCAACGAGTGTGTAGATGCTTAGTAAATAGATAAAAACTAGTAAATTCTGTTAGAATCTATATATTACTAATAACGGGATGAAAATTTACTACTACGCTAGAAGGTATGAAGACATTCGTTACTCCAGAGATTTCAAGTTCCTTTTGTCGCTCGTTAAAGGAAGTGACAATGTTTAGCGGCTCTGAGTTCGTAATAACTGCCGACTGGATAGGTCATGAACTAAGAAGCAAAGACATAATACTGCATATTCAGGATCTGTCTCCAACGCTAGTTATAACAGCCAACCCAACCTTGGCAGCGGAAATCCGAAAATTTTCTGCGTGTAAAATCTTTTTATTGAAAGATGATTATGAAAACATGCTTCAATCTTGGATAATGCCCCTGAAAGCATTTCTAAATTCTCCAACTCAAGTTTTCACTTCCTAATTGAACCCGCACCTTAAGTAAGGTATTGAAATTTATTTGTGATCTCTAGTTGCTATTTAATCGCACCCAATGGGTATGTATGCCAAAAATTTCTAAAATCTTTCACACTGTACCACTTTTTGGCGAACCTCCCCTTTTCCTTTGACCCATTCAAACTGAAAACACTATGCGCGTACAATTACAATTGAGTTCTAGTACCGAACCCGTTCCGTTCAACCACCTGCACCAGTTAACTGGGGCGATCCATAAGTGGCTGGGCGATAATTCGGCGCATGACGGTATTAGTCTTTATAGCTTCGGGTGGCTTAGAGGTGGTCAGCCCCGACCGAAAATGCTCTATTTTCCAGAAGGAACTAGTTGGAATATTTCATTTTACGACGACGAACTGGCTCGGCAACTAATAAAAGGAATCATGGCAGACCCGTCTATAGCTTACGGAATGGCCGTGCAGGAAGTTCGAGAAATCGCCCCGCCTTCATTTAGTAAGCAGCATATTTTCGCTACCGACGGGTCGGCGGTTCTAGCGCGGCGTATGCGCGAGGACGGCAGTCGCGAGTACTTGCTCTGGGACTCCCTGGCGGCCAATGATGTGCTGACTCATTTACTGCGCAAAAAGCTGGGCGTAGCGGGCTTCACGGGCGAACATCTTGACGCCAGGGTGGCATTTGATCGCGCTTATTCACGGCCCCGACCTCGCATGGCAACGATCAAAGGTGTTAAGCACAAAGGCAGCGAATGCCCGATCATTGTGGAAGGAACGCCGGAAGCCATTCAGTTTGCGTGGCTGGTGGGGGTGGGCGATTTGACGGGCAGCGGCTTTGGTGCATTACGATAAAACAGCGATAACTATGAGCGAACCACTTTTACACATCGTCACCTATACCGGACCTTTCGGCTTCATTAAGCCGTGGACGGCCGTGCGTGATAGTGAAACATTTAGCCAGCAGTTTCTTACTCCCAGCATTTTGGTGGGCATAGAGCGAAAACTATTTCCAGAATTGCTCAATGCCCCTTTTTCCATTGATCGAATAAAAGGGCATCGACTTTCATATAACGGAATGTCCATGCAGCAAGAACAAACTCAACCACGGGGCTGGAACAAAGCTGGTAAAGATTTAATACGAAAGTATGCCATCCTGACGCGCGGTGTGATGCTGAATCCTATGCTGCATTTGGCTTTTGAGCAACGTCAAGACGCTGAGATTGCCGTAACACAACACATCTGCCTCTGTCGAAATGAAGACATTCTTTACCCGGATGCTGAAATATCAACTATCCAGGCCGATGCCTTTGACGCTTCCCCTTTCGATGGCTTTGAGTTGATTTTTGAAAACAACGAACGATCTTTTCTGGTAGGACACAATCGGTTCGATGGTGGAAATCCAATGTATGGTTGGCTCAAAGTGGTAGGGAATCCGGTAAAATCAAGTGAACTATGAAAACCAGATTTGACTATCTTAAAGCAAAAGGCAAGCCTGACTTCACCACACTAACCGATCACCTAAATCATGTGATTTTGGCTACGGTCAAGGCAGCAATAGCGTTTGGTTTGGATGCAGAAATAGCTAGGTTAGGTGCCATTCTGCATGACATCGGCAAGATTCATCCTACTTTCCAGCATCGCCTGACGAGTGCTTATCAACGAAGTCCGATGGACAATCCCTTCCGACATGAGTTGTCTTCCTTACTTTTTCTTACACTTTTCAGTCCAATTCTTCACCCGCCATTGATAGAAATGATAGTTGGGCATCATAAATCAGTCAAAAAGGACAGCAAAGATTTGGGAATAGTGGATTTGGATGAGCGTTTGGAAGACATGGCCTATGAGCTACACAGCGAACGATGGGACGAATGGGCTCCTGTTGCCTTAGAGATGCTCGAATTTTATGGAATAGCAGTTCGTCCGGTATCCATTGAGGAGGCACAGGATGCTTATTTTGAGGTTTTGAAATATTGCCAAAGGGGCGATCAAGGATTTTCAGAATGGCGAGGGTTATTGATGGCAGGAGACCATTTTGGTTCTGCATTGATACACAAAACCGAAGAAGAAACACAACGCCTCTTCAAAACTCCAGACTTAAGATATTATAATCGTCAAGCCCCACTTTATCCTCTTTCGTACGAACCCGCCGACAGTCCGAAGCCCCACACACTGGTGACGGCTTGTACAGGGGCAGGGAAAACCGACTACCTATTGCGTCGGTGCCGAGGGCGTGTGTTTTACACCTTACCGTTTCAAGCTTCTATCAACAGCATGTTTGAACGTTTGAAAGGCGATTTGGAGGAACACAATCCCAACTTGGATATTCGAGTGTTACACGCGGCTTCCAGACTGATGGTTAACAAAAAAGAAATTGAGGAAAAGGTCCTGCAAGGGCACATGGGTTCAGCGGTCAAGGTCTTGACCCCACATCAAATGGCCTCGATGGTCTTCGGAACAAGAGGCTATGAAGCTACCTTGATGGATTTGCGTGGGTGCGATGTCATTTTGGACGAAATACACACCTATACCCAAATCACGCGGAGCATTGTTTTGAAAATCGTGGAAATGCTCAAAGCCATCGGTTGCCGCATCCACATAGGTACTGCTACGATGCCTACTGTTCTTACCGAAAGAATAAGGGCTATTCTTGGGAGCGACGAAGTATTTGAGATTAAACTTTCAAATGAGGAGTTGGACAAGTTTGATCGCCATACTATTCATAAAGTTGATACCTACGAGCAGACCTTCGTCATTATTGAAGAGGCCGTTGAGAAAGATCAAAAAATATTAGTAGTCGCTAACAAGGTAGCTACGGCGCAGGAACGTTATCGACAACTTAAAAAAGCCCATCCTGGTGTACCAATCATGATGATTCACAGCCGTTTCAAACGCGGTGAGCGTGGTACTTTGGAGAAAAAGTTAATGGGCAAAAGGCTCACCTGTGCTGGGGATGAAATCAAAGAATTTAATACCGGGACAGGAGCTTGTATTGTGGTTTCCACTCAGGTGGTAGAGGTGAGTTTGGATATAAGTTTTGATTTGATGGTAACCGATACCGCTCCGTTCGATGCTCTTATTCAGCGTTTTGGGCGTGTGAACCGCAAAAGGCCCGCTGACCCTGAAAATCCTTATAAACCAATTTACGTAATAGCTCCTCCCGAAACGGACGATGATGCCAAGCCGTACGAACTGACCATTTTAAAAGAGTCATTTAAAGCACTTCCAAACAGTGAGATAATGCACGAACGCGACGTTCAAGGTCTTATCGACCAAGTATTTCCAACCGTGGACACCATAGAAATCGACAAGGAAGCAATTTATGTAAATGGTCAATGGCGCATCGACAAATTGGTTCATAAACCCAAGTCGATCCTTTTTGAAAAACTAAAAATTGACTCCATGATCTGCATAGACGAAAGTGATTTGCACAGCTATGAAAGTATGGGGTACGAAGAGCGAATGGCTTTGGAGATTCCAGTTCGGTATCACTCGATTGCTCACAATAAGCTTGAAAGATCCGAGGTTGGCAACCGACCATTCATCATTCCTGAAAAAGCTTATGACAAAGAAGTGGGTTTACTACCCGATTTTTTGAGGCCTGAATTTTACACAGTGATTGGCTCATTCAAAAGTAGAATATTATGATAACCGCAAGTATTGGCCGCTCCTTCGTTAGACACTACAATCAGAAAAATAATCTGAACCTGTCGGCAAAGGAGTTTTTTGAGAAGTTTTTCTATGACTTATTTTTTAATCATCCAAAGTACCTGTACTGGGTTTCTAACTCTCCTTTTGTGCAAATGGGAAAGGGTCAGAAACCCCACCTGTTAACTGCTCAGGAACGCTTGGAAAAGTTGGAAAAACTGCACGAAAAAATAGAAGCTGGTCTGATAGATGCAAGTACTGCCATAGGGTTTCCTGCTTCCGAAACGAAGGAATTTGCTACCACTTCGGGGCAGGTAACTGACTTGATGATTCAAACAGATCCCGATGAAGTCTATTGCTCCTGGATTGGCGGCGGTTTGGGAGTCGGAGTTGCGGGAGGGCAGACTATTCTGTTTGATAACCCAGCCATTTTTGATGCTTTGTTTCAGGGCTGGCAAGTCTATCGGGATTATCTGAATGATCCTGCCTATGAGGGCCTTTCAGGCAATAAGATCAATTCGTGGAATAGTCAATGGCTTACTCATGTGTTGGGAAAGGACTACCGTCCCGGCGACCCACTTCGAGATTTTACGGGGATGTCAACCAATGTCGACGGGAGTATCGATATACCAACCCAATCGTGGTTGAGCGTCGTGCTGGCAATCGCGTCAAAAATACAGTCACCGAATATGATGGGCTACGTGTACAAACACGGGCAGACCAACTCGACCTACGGCTTCATACTGTTTGATTTGATGACCATTAAACGCCCCTCTGAACTGTACACGAAGCTCTTTGGCGAATTTGCGTATCGAAGAGATGCTAAGATCATTGAGAACCTCTATGGTTCGGCTTACTCCTTCCAGCGGATTTGCCAGTCAGGCTCTGTGGGCACTACGGCACTGGAACCGAAGGGACTAAAAGACTACATGGAAGGCAAGAAAAAATTCAAATACGATGATACCAACTCTGAAATAAAAATCACATTTAATACTTACGTAACCTGGTTATTAGCTATGCTGAACAACGACAAATTTTGGGACGAAACAGGTGAGGTTGCCGATATGCTCTATCGGTACGGAACCTACACCAGCAAGGAGAAGGATTTGAGTACAGGGAAGAGTACACAGATCGACAGTCTCCTGAAAACAGTGAACAAACCCAAATTTATCACTGAACTCGACTCTATCATGAAAGCGGCCGACGCTTCATTTTCGGATGAACTTGAAGCATTGGCTTACAAAGTTCACAAAATACCCGTCGATCACTTTCTGTACTTCAAAACGCTGGTATCACTACGCTACCATAAAGCGGTCAAAAAGGCCGAAAATTAATTTAAACAACCAACAATTAAACTGTTCACTTATGTCATCATTCATCTATTTACGCGGATTAAAACACGCTGACTTCACAGTCTTCGGAGTGGAAAATGGTCAGAAAACCTTTTTTGATTCTCAATTTGGAAAGTCATTACCTTATTCAAGCGGACAGCAAGTCAAGCGGTCTATCATGGATTCGTTCACGGATTCATTGGGAACTCAGCCTGCCCCAATCACTTTTATCAGCGATGTGAAAGGAAAAGGCTCCAAAATGGAACTTAGTGAGGGAGAGCCTTTGAGCCTGTGCGATCCTGATTATCCCGACCAATTGATTGGAGGGTACATGAAGGCGGAGAGCGGCGGGACAAGCCGTACAATCAAACGTCGAAGTCCACTTTCAATCTCGGCCATGCGTCCGTTGCACCCTTACTTGGCAACAACTAACAAGGAGAACATTACATTTGACCGCAGTGACCGACCCGATTTGCATAAGGTTATCGTGCGACGTTCGGACGGTAGCCAAATGTCAGATGATGAGGTTGAGGATTTGCTTAGCGGGGTAAACCGTAGTTTGCACCGCAAGTGGATACCTGATAACAAAAGAGCAGGCGGACTCTTTGTTTATGACGTGGCAATTGACCTCCGCCGTCTGTTCACGGTCTCAACAAATCAGTTTGAACCAGAAATGACTCCCACTATTATTAAAGGTTTGCGAGAAAAAGGCTGGACAGACGGAGAAGCTATTTTCGGCAAATGCCTGGTGGCTCCACCTGACAAGCGCCAGGAAATGACAAAAGCTTTGGCTCATGCCCTCATTAATTGGCAGATTACTTCCAACCAGTCACGCACATTCAGTTTGATGGAAACATTGGCGGTAGTGATAAGCGACAATGCCAACAAGATTGCAAGTTCCATAAGAGCTAGTTTAAAGGAAGACAGCGAACGTGCCGAGCCAATTGTCGATGAGTCTATCCCAGGGGTTGACGCGTTTATCACTCCTGCATCTTCGGGATACTTACGGGATGTAGTTGCCTCGATAGATGCTCTGGATAAAGCAAAAGCAGAACTGGTAAAGCGAATCGAAACCTACTCCTCAAAATACTGAGAAGTCAAATGGAAACCGCGCCAAAATCTTCACCCCGCATTGGCGGCATGCTCGTCGGCTACCACCGCCTTTGCCCGCGCAAGGCGTGGTGGTCGCTGCGGGGCATCTGGATGGAGCAGGAGTCCGACACCGTCGCGCTGGGGCGGCTGCTCGACCAAGCCGCCTACGCACGGGCCGACAAGCACCTGCAAGTCGAAGCCGAGGCCCCGGACGGTACGCCATTAATTGGCAAGATCGACCGCGCCAATCTGCGCGAGGGTGTGTTGCACGAAACCAAAAAGGGCCGCTCCTGCGAGGACGCCCACCGCTGGCAGGTGCGGTTTTACCTGTGGCTGCTGCACCGCAACGGCGTGGCCCGCGCCGACGGCTCGCCCTTCGTGGGCCAACTCGACTACCCGCTGCTGCACCGCACCGAAACCGTCACGCTGGAAGCCGAACACCTCGCCGAACTCGAACGCACGGTGGCCGCTGTCCGCCAACTCGCCACCCAGGAAACCCCGCCCCCGGTCTTGACCAAGAGAAGTTTCTGCAAAAAATGTGCTTTTGAAGAGCTGTGCTACGGGTAAAACCAATTTTGGGTGAATGATAGAATCAAAGTCAATACCTATTCACTCAATCTATCATTCAAAATCAAATACCCATGAAACGACCTTATTACCTCTTCTCAAGCGGACGACTCAAACGTCAGCACAACACCCTGGCCCTGGAAAAAACCACGGGCGAGCGAACTCCCGACGATGCGCCCGGCGACGAGGGGTTGCCCTCCGCCGCGCCCGATGGGCCGCGAACGCCCTTCCCGGTCGAGAGCGTGGACAGTTTGTTTTTGTTCGGAGAGGTGGACATCAATTCCAAACTCATCACCTTTTTGGGGCAACAGGGCATTCCGGCCTTTTTCTACGACTACTACGGAAACTTCACCGCCACGATTTATCCGCGCGACAGCCAGCTTTCTGGGCGACTGCGGATGCAGCAGGCGCAACATTACCTCAGTCCCAGGAAGCGGCTGGTACTGGCGCGGGCTTTCGTGGAAGCGGCTTTGTTCAACATCGAGCGCGTCATTAAGTACTATCAACCACGCCTGACGGGTGAAGCCCAAGCTAAGGTGCAAGGCACGCTTTCCGCCCTCGTGCGCGACCGCGACGCCCTACCGCTTACGACGGACATCCTGACGCTGATGGCCGTCGAAGGCCGCATCCGGGATCGGTACTACCAACTGTGGCCGCATTTTCTGGGGCCGGAAGTGGCGGCCCGCTTCCCGTTCAATAAGCGTGAACGCCGCCCGCCCTCCAATGAACTAAACGCCCTGATTTCTTTCGGTAATTCGCTTTGTTATAATTCTGTAGTCCGGCAGATTTACCGCACCGCCCTCGATCCCACAGTAGCGTTCCTGCACGAACCCGGCGACCGCCGCTTTTCGCTCTCACTCGACATTGCTGAGATTTTCAAGCCGCTGCTCGTGGATCGCGCCATTTTCCGACTGCTGAAAACGGGTGAAATCGGCCCCAAACACTTTGAGAAACACCTCGGTGGCTGTTACCTCTCCGAAACCGGACGGAAAATCTTCGTCCAACACTGGGACGAGCGCCTCAGTCAAACCGTACAGCATCGCACCCTCGACCGCAAAGTGTCGTACGAACGCCTCATCCGGTTGGAATGCTACAAGCTCATCCGTCACCTTTCTGACCCCAAAGGCCAATCGTACCAGGGTTTACATATGTGGTGGTAACCTTTCGGCAAACTCAGGAAGCAGGAAAGGAAGGAAGTGGAAACTTGTTCTTTGACGTGCTGAAAATACATATCTACCCTGCCCCCGTCTGATCTACCTCGGGATTGGGACATTCGGGCGAACTCAAAAATCAATAAACCTATGCCTTATTTCGTGGCCGTGTACGATGTAAATCAGAAGCGCGTGGGCAAAATGCTCAAGCTCTTCCGCCGCTACCTGACCTGGATTCAGAATTCGGTCTTCGAGGGTGAGTTGACGCCCGCTCAGTTTAAAGCCCTACAAAAGGAAGCGGACCAGCTCATGCAGGGAGGCGATGGCGTGGTGTTCTACCAACTCCGCGACGAGCGCTACATGGACCGCATCGCGCTAGGCAAGGAAAAGGCTGAACGCACTCGTTTTTTGTGAGTTAGGCAATCTCCAAGTCGTCGGCCCGCCTTGGGACGCAGTTTTAGTAAGAGTTTAACTGTCTCTCAAGCTCTCAACGGTATACCATTTTTTCAAAAAAGTGTGTCGAAATGCGCGAAAGCATGTGTCGTCAGCCTCCCGGTTTTTCAACACTACCGGGGGCTGACGATTTTTTTAGTCTATTTATTCCCAAAATACCTTATCTCCCCCGTGGAAAGGCTATTTTTGCGGCGGCCTTCAATCTGACCTTCTGGTATTGAAATCTGACCGTTTCACAGATACCGGAATCGAAATTGAGACCTTCAATCTGACCTTCTGGTATTGAAATTTATGTTGTCAATCGCGGTTATCGTTGGCCCGTTGACCTTCAATCTGACCTTCTGGTATTGAAATCATTCGGTAGCTGATCCATGTGGTTTCGGTGGCTGGTCCTTCAATCTGACCTTCTGGTATTGAAATCAAGTGGCTGCTGGTGGAGGCGCACTTGAAGTGCGGCGACCTTCAATCTGACCTTCTGGTATTGAAATAGAGGATATTGGGGCCATCGTTGCAGATCGCCAGGGGCGCCTTCAATCTGACCTTCTGGTATTGAAATTACGCCTGAAAAAAGCCATGCAGATACGCCAGTTTCGTCCTTCAATCTGACCTTCTGGTATTGAAATAATGTGATAGTGTCTTATTCTGGCAGGAGAACAGGCCTTCAATCTGACCTTCTGGTATTGAAATATGTAATAACCATCGTAAGCCACGTCCGGCTCGACCTTCAATCTGACCTTCTGGTATTGAAATGCAGAAAGCATGCCGATCATCTTCGAGAATGTGAGCCTTCAATCTGACCTTCTGGTATTGAAATTGCCAACGAGGTAATCCACAGCCAAAACCGCAATCGCCTTCAATCTGACCTTCTGGTATTGAAATATTTAACGGGCAAAAC
>NZ_JBGSXF010000380.1:0-3339 GCF_041751555.1 Persicitalea sp.
TATAGATCGCCAGCACGTTGGGCGTGGCGGGTGTTTCGTGTTTCTGGGCAAACTTCCAAAGCGTAGGCAAATCATGGTGCGCACCGATAGTCAGATTGTCGTACTGTTTCAAGCGTTCGGCTTTGGCGAGGCACTTTTCACTCACGATCCACACGCCGAGTCCGGCGGGCATTCCAAAGGCTTTTTGGACGGAAAAAAACGCAGTGTCCACCAGGCCGTAATCCAACGCTGGATAAGGCGCGGACGATACCATGTCCACAGCCAAGAGTTTGTCGGGGTACTTGCTTTTCAATTTGTGAATATCGCTCACCCGCATCTGCACGCCCGAACTGGTTTCGTTGTGGGTAGTGCAAATGATTTCGGCATACTCAGGCACTGTGATTTCGGCGGCCTCGAAGCCTTCACCCATCGGCTTTTCAATGCTGTGCGTGTACTTACGCAAAGCGTTGGCGTAATCTCGGAATTTCTGCGAAAACGAACCATTGACCAGGTGAAAGCTCTCGTGTTCGACGCAATTCAGCAGAATCCGCTCCCAGGTTTCCGACGCCGAGCCCAAAAACATAATCTGGTGCGTGTCGGGGATGGAAAGCAATGTTCGCAACTGCTCCACCGTGAATTTATGCAAGTCACGGTACTGCTGACTGCGGTGCGAAATGGAACCCAATTGCCGATCTACGAAGCTTTTCAGGTGCTTCTCGAAAGTAGGGTAAAGTGCGGCGGGGCCGGGAGTGAAGAAGGTTTGTGGCATTTGGGTGTATGGTGGCAGTTTTCTCAAGGCACAAAGGGGCAAAGGCACATAGGCACAAAGCAGGGCTGACGCCTGATTTTATATATTTTGAGATATGCTCTCGTAAACTTTATGCCTTTGGAACTTTGCCCCTTTGTGCCTCTTTTAATACAACATTCTAAACCGAATCGTCCCGTCTACTGCTCTGAGTTCGCGGATGAATTCTTCGGAATATTTTTTGGAAATGTCGGCGATGACGTAGCCGATGGTTTCGTTGGTTTTCAGGTATTGACCCGTAATATTGATGTTGTGCTTGGCGAATATGCTGTTCAGTTTAGCGAGTACGCCCGGCACATTGGCATGGACGTGCAATAAGCGGTGCGAATCACCTAGTTTCGGGAGTTGCACCTCGGGGAAATTATAACTACCGTAGCTACTGCCGTTGTTAATGTATTCCAATAGTTTGGCGGGTACATAATGGCCTATGTTCTCCTGGGCTTCTTCGGTACTTCCCCCAATATGAGGCGATAGAATGACATTATCCAGGCCAATCAATTCGCTCTCGAAGGCTTCGTTGTTCGTCTTGGGTTCTTTAGGGAAAACATCCACGGCAGCTCCGGCGATTTTTCCGCTTTTGATGGCAGCGGCCAGCGCGTCGATTTCTACCACATGACCGCGGGAAAGATTCAGAAAAATTACGCCATCCTTCATTTGGTCAAATTGTTCCTTGCCGATGATATAGGAATTGTCCTTGCGGCCATCTACGTGCAGGCTGATAACGTCAGCGATAGCGAACAACTCCGCCATAGAACTGACTTTGCGGGCGTTGCCAATAGCCAGGCGATCCACGACATCGTAGAAGTACACCTCCATACCCAACGCCTCGGCCACGACCGACAACTGCGATCCTATGTTGCCATAACCCACCAAACCCAGTTTTTTACCCCGAATTTCGTAGCTACCACTGGCCGACTTATCCCAAATTCCCTGGTGCATCGAGGTACTTTTAGGGAAAATCTTGCGGATGAGCATAATCATCTGACCGATGGCCAGTTCCACTACCGAGCGGGTGTTGGAGTAAGGCGCATTGAATACCGCCACGCCACGTTCGGTAGCCGTTTCGAGGTCGATTTGGTTGGTACCGATGCAAAACGCCCCGATCGCCATCAGGCGGTTGGCGCTTTCCAGTACCTTTTTGGTCAGGTGAGTCTTGGACCGAATGCCGATGATGGACACGTCCCGGATACGCTCGCAGAGTTCGTCTTCGTCCAATGCGCCTTTCAGGAACTCTACATTGAAACCTTCCTGCTCAAAAGCTTTTACCGCCGCCGGGTGGACGTTTTCCAGCAAAAGTACCTTGATCCGACTTTTAGGATAAGACTGGCTGCGGCTCAGCTTATTATCGTACAAAAACTCATCCAAAGAACCCGAAACGTGATCGGCTTTCTCGACTACCCGTGGGCGGTTGACGTTTTCCGTAAAGGCATAGAAGCGGTTGGCCAGACCAGACTCACGGAGTTCATAATCCGTGTAGCCATCGCCTATGACGTACACATCGCCGACCAAATTCAGCGTACGCAGCAATTTTATTTTACCACCATCGGAAGCGAGGACATTTTCTTTGTCTACCCCCACGATATTTCCCTCTTCATCAAACAAGAAATCGTTGGCAAAAACGTGGTCGGCACGAACGCCCAATTCCGTGACAATGGGTACGATAAATTCCTTGAAGCCGCTCGAAACGACATAAATATGGTCAGCGTTGTCAGTGATGAAAGCCTTATTGCGCAGAAAGGACTCGGAGACTTTGGTTCGCAAGTAGTCGATCAAGAGGTCGATGTGAGATCTGTTGGCCGACAGCAGCGCGATACGACGGCGCAGGCCTTCGGCGAAGGGCATCTCGCCGTTCATTCCTTGGTCGGTCAGGTCTCGAATTTGTTGGACGCGTACCTCGCGATCATCTTGCCCGGCCAGGGCAATTTGGGCTAGTTCATCCAGCCCTTCCACTTTGGTGAAAGTACTGTCGAAGTCAATTACAATATGAGTAGGGTTCAAAGTTTGGGTCAACATGGGAAGGTTCTGGGGCGAAACGGGTCGCCGCTTTTTTAGGGATGACTGCTACGAAGGGCGCAAAATTACGAAAGGATGCGGGAATCCCCCGCCAAAAATTCTAAAGCCCGACTCTCCGACCAATATAAACCGTCTTTTGTCCCGGCATCCAGAAAGCCGCAGTGTCCACCTGCCTCGGTCAGTTCCAGCCACACGTTGGGCATTCTGGCAATAACATCCTGCGGCAGACTCTCCGCCGGAACGAGCGGGTCGTTCAACGCATTGACGATCAAGGTAGGGATAGCAATATTTTCCACAAAAAACTTGGCGCTATTCTGTTTGTAATAGTCTTCTGCGCCATCGAATCCGTGAAGCGCGGCGGTGTAGATATGGTCGAAGTCGTAGAAGGTTTTGACCTTGGAGTACTTTGCAGCGTCGATTTTTTCGGGAAATATTTTGGCCTTGGCGTGTACTTTTGGTTTGAGAGAACCCAGGAAACGTCGCAAATACAGCCGATTTTCCGGCTTCTCAATGGCGCGGCTGCAAGCCAGCAGATCCATCGG
>NZ_JBGSXF010000381.1:0-3042 GCF_041751555.1 Persicitalea sp.
GTTGTAAGAAGAGGGAAGGTTGAACCGTCCTTTTGGGTAGAGAGCGACTACGTTTATTGATCGGCAACTACCTTTCCGCCTTCCTGCAACGTCCAGTCATTGCTATAAAATCCAGCCATTTTGACCCCAGTCACCCCGTCGCGCAGCATCTCGTTGTTAAAAATCATGAAATCAGGAAATCCGCTGCCGCCGCTGAAGTACTGATTGGCATTGGCTGCTTTCATACCCGTCAGGCCCGACCCACTCACGACGGCTACCGATGCCAGATTACTATCGCGGCGCGGCCACATGAAGTAAGCCGCCAGATCATTACCCGTGAAAGTGTTGTTTCCTGCCCTGATTTTTCCATCAGTCACCTGAATCGGACAATCCGACAGCAGCGCGGGCCAGGCCGCATTGGTATTGGCGTTGCCGTACAGCACCACGCCCCGATCAGGATATTGTTGAGGATCGAAGTCAGTATCGGCAATCAGATCCACGGCACCATTGCCCCGATAGTACCACGACTCCGCGTCGAATTTTGCCTTATCCATAGCCCAGGTGTTTTCCTGTGCATTACCCTGAGTACCGTACACATAGATAGTCCGGTGGTTAAAAGGCTCTTTGAAAGTACCCGAACGAAGGGTGCCTTTTTCGCGGTCGGCGGGCTTCGACGCTATTTCCCACTGTTCATTTTTGTGTAAAAAGACGACCTCGCTCGGGGTTCTGACCGTGTAAGGCAGAACCTCGTTGCTATCCAGTTCAATTTGAATCTCAGTTCCGGGATCGAATGATACCAGAGCCAAAGACAGCGTGGCAACATTCTGCGTAGTCCCCGTAATCTGCTTTTTTTCTTTGTCCAAATCTAGGTCGATATGGCTGAAAAGAAGTGGTTCCCGCTGCTGGTGAATGGTGGCCCATTTCATTTGGCCTGAAATTCCTGGGTTAGCGGTGGTGAAGTCCACGTGGGCTACTGCCGTATCGGCCGCCAGCGTATGTGAGCTAAAAAAATCGAACAGAGGCGGCCAGTCCACGCTTATGTCGCCGTACCAGTGGCTTCCCCCAGGGTACTCGTAATAGCTGAAATCGGTGTGAAAATCGGCGAGTACTTTTTTCATTTGCCGGGCGTACTCCACCGAAACCGTCCGGTCGGCGTCGCCGTGATTGATGTACACACCCAGCGGCTTGTAGTTTTTGACCAGAGCCAATACATTGCTGGGGTTGCTGGCGCGAAGGAGCATGGCTTCCATCGGCGTGGCCGCGCTATCGGGAATCATACCGTCGTGTGAACCGTAGGACGACAGAGTAGGATAGCCCGCGCAGGGAGCGATAGCCGCCCAGTTGCCGGGATAGGTGGCGCCCAGAAACCAGGTGCCGTGGCCTCCCATCGAGTGGCCAGTGAGGTAAATCTTTTCAGAATTTGGCTTAAAAGTCTTTTTAGCAATGTCGAGTACTTCCAGCGCATCGAGTCGTCCCCAATCCTCCCAGTTGAACCCTCGGGGGCGGCGGTTGGTCGGGGCCACCAACACGCCCCAATCTTTAGGTTTGTAGGCCCGTGCCTGATTGATAGCCTGTACCTCGGCGCCGTGTACCGAAAAGAACAAAGCGGGTGGAATATCTGGCTGAGGGTCGATTTGTGGAGCCACGGAATAGTACTGCACGGTACCGTCGATGTCGCTGACGAATGTCCGGCTGTACTGCTTGCCGGCAGCAATGGTTTCCAGCTCCACCGATTTTCTATCGATAGTTTTCCTATTCTGCACCAGCGCTAGGCTAACTGGTTGCTTGCCAACCGTTCCAGCTTTACTGCCGTCAATTAGAATACCAACTTTCCGCGTACTCAGAGCCGGAATCATTGGCACCGGAACCGCCATTTTATACTCTCCCAGCTCGGAAGAAATGGTCAAGCCCGATAGTGGTTGGTCGCTGGTATTGACCACGACCAGTCCCACCCAGAGCGAGTCGTTTTTCAATCCCGGTACGACGTGCGGCATGGTGAGGTCGGCGGTGTTGAGAGACACGGCTTGAGTTGGAAAATCCAGCTTGGCAACCACCCCGCCGTATGCTCCGAAGCGACCCACGCGAATGTAGAACTCATTTCTACCCTTCTTCAATTCTACGGGAATATCCATCCAGCCGTAACGGTAGATATCACCGCCGTGGGGCGATCCGTTCACGTACACCATGTCGTTGCCCGCCACATTGAGCAAGGCAGTGTGCTTTTTTTTGGCGGTGTAGGTAAGAAAAAGGTAGCCGTTGGCTAACTCGCGACTTCGAAAACGGTTCAAACTATCCGCTTTAAGGGCTTTCCAGGCAACTTTTTCTCCTTTGAGATTTGAGAGGGTAGCATTCCCGCTGGGCGTTGCCAGGGAGCCATTACTCAGCGCGTAGGCTAGCTGGTCTTGATAAATTGCCTCCCGTCCGTATTGATGCAGGCCTCCGGCGGCCAATCCTTCGGAAAAGTAATGCGTATTTTGGGAAAGCGCAAGCGTGAAAGATGAGATGAAAAGCAGAAAAAGCAGGGGGTAAATTTTCATGATAGAGAGTACCAGGAATTTTTGGGTGGAGATTCAGAAAGTGGGCTTCACGAAAATAGTCTGAAAAATGGAAAATAAGAAACTCCCTACGCCCTGAACCGCTCGAAGGCGTCACGCTCCAATGCTTCCTGATGATCGGGGTGCGCAATCGTGATGAGTGCCTGCGCCCTTTGCTTCATTGTCTTTCCGTAGAGATTCGCCACGCCGTATTCCGTGACGATATAGTGAACGTGGGCGCGGGTCGTAACGACCCCCGCGCCCGGTTTCAGGAGAGGCACGATCTTGGATTCGCCGCGCGAGGTCACCGAGGGCATCGCAATTATCGGCTTTCCTCCTTTCGACAAAGACGCGCCCCGGATGAAGTCCATCTGTCCGCCTACGCCCGAATACAACCTTGTGCCAATCGAATCGGCGCAGACTTGTCCCGTGAGATCTACCTCGATAGCACTATTGATGGCCGTCACCTTGGGGTTGGTACGGATTACGGCGGTGTCATTGGTATAAGAGGCTTCTAGCATGGCAATCA
>NZ_JBGSXF010000382.1:0-4296 GCF_041751555.1 Persicitalea sp.
GTTGCGATAATCGTTTCGGCTCGTCCTGATTGTGTTATCCGATTCACCCTGATGCCATAATATAGCCCGGTATCCTTGCTGAGCAATGTAGTTATTAAGCGCAAGGCGCAGATGCCCAAAGGGCATACCCGCCGGAAATGCGTAACCGTTGCTGGAGTTTGATAATCCCGCCGGGAATGCGTAACCGTCGTTGGAGGTTGATAATCCCAGGGGATTAATGCTTTTCTGCCAGTTTGCTAATTCGGTTCCCGCCCAACCCGCATTAAAAATCAGCACGGGTACGTTCAGACGACTGGCAATAAGATCGCCGAACTTCCCCCAGCACCAGGCATTGTTGCCGAAAGGGGCAGTTTTCGTATTGGCATCCAAGTGGACAAATACTGGATAAGGGAGTTGCGAATTGGCATAGGATGGGACAGAACCATCGCTGGAATTGCTATTCTTGAAATTCACACTACTTACCCGATCATCCGCTGCCGCCGGGCCGCTGGGAAGAAAACTCCCGCCCGTCGCATTTGACTGCCCCGCCACCAGGAAAACCTCCCCTATGCCTACGCGATCAACCAAGTCAGTACTTTGGATGACGCCCTTTCGAATCCCTCGTATTTCCAGCCGATACCAACCACCCGACACCGGGAGAGATCCGTAAAACTGCCCACCCGTGGGCCCGATCTGTATCACTGCCCAATCCGTGGCCGTCCCTTGCCCCGCGACGCGAGGTATGACCCGGGCCTCGATTATGTCGAGTGGGCTGTCGAAATACCCACCAACGTGCAAGGTAGCCTGGTTAGCATTGTTCCGCTGATATACCGCCCTCGAAGTTGGAAAGGTCACTTTCAACTGCGCAAGCACATTCGTGTTCAGGCAAAACGAGAAAAGAAAGGGAATAATATTATTCCAAGTAGGCACAAAAAATCGCATATCAGTCCAGATAAACCTCCTGTTAAGTTTTTAAATTATTCAAAGTTGGTACTACCGCCACTTCTTATACTGGTTGATCAAAGCATCCGTGCTGCTGTCGTGGCCTTCGATGGGCCAATCGTTTTGCAGTTCAGGATAAATCTGCTTGGCCAACTGCTTGCCAAGCTCGACGCCCCACTGGTCGAAACTGAAAACATTCCAGATGACGCCTTGGACAAAAATCTTGTGCTCGTAGAGCGCAATCAAGCTCCCCAGCACCCTGGGCGTTATTTTTTTGACCAAAATCGAATTCGTTGGCCGATTACCCTCGAAGACTTTGAACGGCGTCAGGAAGTCTACCTCCTCTTTACTTTTCCCGGCGGCTTCCAGTTCAGCGCGCGCTTCGTCGGCGGTCTTTCCGTTCATCAGGGCCTCGGTTTGGGCGAAGAAATTGGAGAGCAAAATCTTGTGGTGATCGCCCTGCGGATTTTGACTGATGGCTGGGGCGATGAAATCGCAGGGAATCAGCTTTGTGCCCTGATGGATGAGTTGGTAAAAAGCATGCTGCCCGTTAGTCCCCGGCTCACCCCAAATGATGGGACCAGTCTCGTAATCGACGGGTTGTCCGTCGCGGCCCGTGGATTTGCCATTGCTCTCCATGTCGCCCTGCTGGAAGTAGGCGGCGAAGCGGTGCAGGTATTGGTCGTAGGGCAGGATGGCTTCCGTTTGGGCGTCGAAAAAATTATTGTACCAAATCCCCAATAAACCTAGCATCACGGGCATATTTCGCTCGAACTTGGTGTGGCGGAAGTGGTTGTCCATATCGTGCGCCCCGGCCAGGAGTTGCTCGAAGTTCTGGAAGCCAATGTAGCAGGCGATCGAGAGCCCGATCGCCGACCACAGCGAATAGCGTCCGCCGACCCAATCCCAAAAAACGAACATATTGACCGGGTCGATACCGAATTCCTTTACCTGATCTTCGTTGGTCGAAAGGGCCACAAAGTGCTTCTTGACGTGTTCGATGTTTTCCGCTTCTTCCAGCAGCCACCGGCGGGCCGTGTGGGCGTTGGTCATCGTCTCCTGGGTAGTAAAAGTCTTGGACGCGATCATGAACAGCGTCGTTTCCGCGCTAAGTCCTTTGAGTGTTTCGGCAATGTGGGTACCATCCACATTGGAGACAAAATGCACGTTCAGGCCTTTTTTGCCGTAGGTTTTCAGAGCTTCAGTTACCATGACGGGGCCAAGGTCGCTGCCACCGATACCGATGTTGACGATATCAGTGATCCTTTTTCCCGTGTAGCCCTTCCACTCGCCCGAGCGAACCTTGGAGGAAAACTCCTTCATTTTATCCAGCACTTCGTTAATCTCCGGCATCACATCCTGACCATCCACCATCACGGGTTCGTTGGAGCGGTTGCGCAGGGCGGTGTGCAGCACGGCGCGGTCTTCGGTGGCGTTGATTTTCTGGCCCGTGAACATCTGCTCGATGGCGTCACCCAGCTGGCATTCCTCAGCCAACTGGCTAAGGTAGATGCGGGTGCGGCCATTGATTCGGTTTTTGGAATAATCCAAAAGGATGTCGCCCAACCGGATCGAGAATTTGTTGAATCGCTTGGGGTCTTCGGCGAATAGCTCCCGCAAGTGCTTCTTCGATATAGTTTTGTGGTGGGATTTGAGTTTCTTGTGGGCGGCGGTTTGATCGAAGGGAACGGAAGGCAGCATGGGGCGTCGGTTTTGGGTTTCAGGAAAATTCTGGGCAAAAATAGTGAAAAGTTGCTCGCAAAGGCGCGGAGCCGCAGAGAATCGACGACTTCACTTTGCGCCTTTGCAAGAAAAATAGGTAGCTCAGTAGCCCAGTGCCATAGCCAGTGCCGCGTTCAACCGCTCGAAGCTATCCGAACCGGAATCTCGGTACACGATTTTTCCGGTTTTGTCGAGCAGAATAGTGGTGGGAAAAACGCTCACATCGAAATGCCAAACCATTTTATCGTAGTTGGGAGCCTCGCCTTGCTTAGACTGATACTCGATGATATTCTGCCAGTCGATCCCGTGTTTTTCCACCAACGCGTTGAGTTTTGTCAGATCTTTGCTGTTCTCGTAGGCTACGCTCACGAGTTGAAACTTGGGGTCGTTCCGGTACTTTTCGTACACCGTTTTCAAATCTGGCAACGCTTGAATGCAAGGGCCGCACCAGCTTCCCCAAAAATCAATCAACGTATATTCGGATGACTTTGCAAGTTTGACTTGAAAGGCATTCAGGCTCGAATCGGGCAGCGTTTCTTCTTGTCGCACACCAAAGTTGTCTTCTCCAGGTTCCAAAACGGTAAGCACTCCTGTCTCGCCAAAATAAGAAACCTGGTCGATCTTCACTCTCTTGTCTCCCAGACTGAACGCATTGCCTACTTGGAGAGGCGGATTGAAGCGTAGGATTGTGTTGTTAGACAAGTCTTTAATGTAGAGGTCGCCCCTTGTGTAATCGGCATCTATACCATTTTTAATCGTAAAAAGGTACTCTCTTCCTTCCACTTTGGCTTTTGCCTCCCTCCTGCCGTCCATCTTAAAGTATACCGTCAATCGCTTCATCCGTGGATCTTTAAAGCTATATGCTTTATCCGTGGGAGCCAGTTTGAATTTCAGACTTCGTTTGTAAAGCTGTCCCTGATGATAATAGTCGTAGTTGAATTCGAGCGTTTCGAGCGAATCCATCGAAAATTCCTGATCAAAGTTAGTGATCGTGAACTCATACTTTCTGTCGTCGCTAAAATCGTTGTTGCCATTCAAATCGGGAATAATAACCTTTCGGTTGTTAGGCAAGATGGTAGAGAACACAGGCAGGGAATTGACGATATCCTTTTCTTGATAAACATTTATCGTATCGAGTTTATGAATATCTACAATTTTGTTAAAGTAGTCTTTGGAATAGTATCCCTTCAATAAATTTGTGTAATCTGATTGGCACCTCTGAAAATTCAGTACAAAGATGTCCGATTCGAGCGTGTCCCTTAGGATGCCTTTAAATTTACTCAGATCATCCATTCCCCTGAGTGGGGAAATGTAGCGTAACATGAAATTTTCCGGCAGCTCAAAATTCAGGGTAGTTTTTTCCTGAGCATAAACATCAGACACTGTGAAAAATAGCCAAAGCGGTACTATGAGAGGTAGTAATTTTTTCATGATCTGGATTTTAGAAATAACAAAATAACCTGAATTCGTTTCAGACAGAGGTTTAACAGTAAAGAACCTACATTTGCAACAAAAAACCTATGAACCCTCACTCTGCCCAAGCCGCCATCGCCCACGGCAACGGCCTCTTCACGTTCGAAACCATCGAGGTCTTCCCGCCTCAGGGCGACGAAGTACTGATAGAAATCAAAGCCGCCGGCATTTGCCACACCG
>NZ_JBGSXF010000383.1:0-14290 GCF_041751555.1 Persicitalea sp.
GGACAGCCGCGCATACACATGTTGCGAAACTGGCAGGCAGCCCGGCCCAACTCGGTATGAAAGTCCTGCGGCTGGGTGAGGTGTGCTACGCGGCCAATGATAAGCTTCCGGCCCGGAAATTTCGATTCGAGATCGCCCTTAATCTTCGTTTCCACGCAGTTGAGCTGCATGGGGGGAAGGAACTTGCCGTCGGGCAGCACATCCAGGCCCTCGCGTGATCCGCTGATGCCCGCAAATTTTTCCACGTAGTCGTACCAGGGCGCCACATCCTTATAACGGATGGGCCAGTCGGTACCTAAGTCTTCTTTGGCGTTGGCCTCGAAATCTTCCTCGTTCCAGCGGTAGCTTTGGCGGCCCCACAACAGCGAGCGCCCCCCTACGTGGTAGCCGCGAATCCAGTCGAATCGGCGAGTTTCCTTATAGGGGTTCTCCTTATCATTTTCAAAAAAATGGCGGTGCTCTTCATTGGCAGTGTAGCCCGTGCGGTAGTTGGCCCAGTATTCCTCGCGGGCCATAGTGGTCACGCGACCCCGGTGGGGTAGTTCCCACGGGCCTTGCATGGCAGTAGGATAGTCGGTCACGTGCTTGATGTCCCGCCCCCGCTCCAGCATCAGGACTTTCAGCCCCTTTTCGGTCAGTTCTTTGGCTGCCCAACCGCCGCTAATGCCAGAACCCACGACAATCGCATCGTAAGTAGCTTGCTGTTTGGCTTTTATATTAAGGTTCATTTGTACGATTTTCTAGGTTTTTGATATTTTTAACCGCTCAGGCGGCCCTGTGTCAACTAATTACATCGCCCACGCCTTTTGGCCTGGCAGCAAGTCGATGCAGCCATCGTA
Organism: Persicitalea sp.; assembly: GCF_041751555.1. Classification (NCBI taxonomy): domain Bacteria; kingdom Pseudomonadati; phylum Bacteroidota; class Cytophagia; order Cytophagales; family Spirosomataceae; genus Persicitalea; species Persicitalea sp. The sequence continues at coordinate 840 of NZ_JBGSXF010000383.1, forward strand.
GCGGCCAGGAATGGCTACATATTCCAGAGCCTGGGTAGCACCCGGCTCGGAGGTGAAGTAGCCCAGCAGGGTCAATTCCTTCATTAGGCGGAAGAAAGGTACACCGGGCTCATCAAATTCCTGACCCGCTTCCTGTACTTTGCTGCGCTCGTCACCGATACGCTTCAACTCATCCATAGACTCCTGTTCGGCGGCGGTCAGCAGTGTGATGCGCTCATCAGCCGAGGCTTTCATGAAGTCATTGTCTTCCAGCTTGGAAAGGCCCGCCATGAAGCTCTTTTGATCTTTCTCGTAGTAGCAATCTTTCAGCATCTTTTCAACGAACTCACCCACTTTGGCGTCTTTGGCTCCGGGAGTGTCCGTCTTGGGAATGATGACCTCAGCTACTTCTGAAACAAGGTTCAGTTGCTCGGGCTCGAAGGCGAACTCGGCTCCGGTGGCGGCGTCTTTGGTCTTGCAGCCGTCCATAAAGGCGATCAGGGTCGGCGCCGTGACGGCACTACCCATTATCAGGCCCACGCGGGACAGCGCCTCACGTCTATTCATCATAATGATAGTTGTAAAAGTTAACAATGGAGAATGTAAAATTACATTCGATTAATGCAAAACATACTATGACAAAAGTAATTTTTTATTGAAAAACAACGGTCAGGGTGCCGAATACGGCTATACGCATCAACTTTGATCACCAATACGGCATCAGAGAAGCCTGATGAATCAATTGCAGTCGCGACCTGTTTGTCTAAAATAACAAATACAAAAAACCGATTATTTACTTATGGAGACTACTTTGAATAATAAAATAACTGTAGATATTGTTTCGGACATCGTTTGTCCGTGGTGTTACGTGGGCAAGAAAAGACTCGAAGCCGCGCTCGACCAGCTAGGTAACCCGGAGGATGTAGAGGTCACTTGGCATCCCTTTCAGCTAGATCCCACGATTCCCGCCGAAGGAATGGAACGCATGAAATACTACATCAAAAAGTTTGGTGATGAGGGCCGCATCCGGCAGATGTTCGATCACCTCACCCAAGTAGGCGAGGAAGTAGGCATCGACTTCAATCTTGACGAGATTGCTGAGGCGATCAATACGCTGCCCTTGCACAAACTACTGCACGTAGCCAAAGAGGAAGGCTTTCAGAACGAAGCAAAGGGAATACTCCTGAAATCGTACTTTACCGATGCCAGAGATTTGAAAGACCCAAAGGTGTTATCAGAGCTCTTCGCGCCATACGGCTGGGATGAGGCTAAGGTCGAGCGGATTATTGCCGACGACGACCTCGGCTACGCGGTTCGGCAGGAAATCGACCACTACCAGCAGATGGGGGTGAGCGGTGTGCCGTTTTTTATCATCAATAACAAGTACGGCATTTCGGGGGCTCAGCCCGCCGGGGTATTTGTGCAGGCGATCACCCAGGTACGAGAAGAAGCGGTGAGTGTGTGAGTTTGAGCGCTTCTGGATATGCCAGCCCTACCATTTTTTTAACTTTGTGCCTCTACCCCTTTGCCTCTTTGCCCCTTTGCCCTAACTTCGCGGTTTCCAAAAATCGAACATGACCGAAAGAATCCTCATCCTTGACTTTGGCTCGCAATATACCCAACTCATCGCCCGGCGGGTTCGTGAATTGGACGTTTACTGCGAAATCCATCCATACAACCATATTCCCGACCTTACGCCTGGTGTAAAGGGCGTTATTCTTTCGGGGAGTCCGTGTTCCGTACGCGACCTCGATGCTCCGCGCATCGACCTGGATCAGTTTCGTCACAAAGTACCCATCCTGGGCGTATGCTACGGAGCGCAGCTCATGGCACAATTAATGGGCGGCGACGTTATGCCCTCCGAGAACCGCGAGTATGGCCGCGCCCGGCTCGAAATCGTGGACGAAGATTCGTCTTTGCTGGCCGGGCTTTCGGAAACTTCGCAAGTATGGATGTCGCACGCCGACACCATCAAGCGTGTTCCCGACAATTTTCACGTGATTGCTTCTACGACCTCGGTGGAGGTGGCGGCGTTCAAAATTGCCGGCGAACTTAGCTACGGCATTCAGTTTCACCCCGAGGTGACGCACTCGACCGAAGGTAAACAGTTGCTTCACAATTTCGTGGTGGGCGTCTGCGGTTGCCATCAGGACTGGACTACCGAATCGTTCGTGGAATCGACGATTCAGGCGCTGAAAACCCGGATAGGGGAGGACAAGGTAGTTATGGCGCTTTCGGGCGGAGTCGATTCTACCGTCGCCGCTACGCTGGTGCACCGCGCCATCGGTGAGCAGTTGTACTGCATTTTTGTGGACAACGGACTGCTGCGCAAGAACGAATTTGAAGAAGTCTTGCATTCTTACCAGGATATGGGGCTGAATATCAAAGGAGTTGACGCTGTTCAGCAATTTTACGCCGCTTTGAAAGGGCTGGAAGATCCCGAAGATAAGCGTAAAGCTATCGGCCGTACTTTTATCGAAGTATTTGATCAGGAAGCGCACCTGATTCAGGACGTGAAGTGGCTGGGGCAGGGTACTATCTACCCCGATGTCATAGAATCCGTATCAGTCAAAGGTCCATCGGCGACGATCAAGTCGCACCACAACGTGGGCGGTTTGCCTGACTTCATGAATCTGAAAGTGGTGGAGCCGCTCAATACTTTATTCAAAGATGAGGTTCGGGAGGTAGGGAAAACGCTTGGTTTGCCCGGCGGCATTCTTGGCAGGCATCCCTTTCCCGGCCCAGGACTGGCGATTCGCATTTTGGGCGATGTCACGGCGGAGCGGGTCGCTATTTTGCAGGAAGTCGATTCGATATTTATCGAAGGATTGAAAAAACATGGCCTGTATAACGAAGTATGGCAAGCCGGTACCATGCTGCTACCCATCCAAAGCGTGGGTGTCATGGGAGACGAACGTACCTACGAGCGCGTGGTGGCTTTGCGCGCGGTAACCTCTGTAGATGGTATGACCGCCGATTGGGCGCACCTGCCCTACGATTTTCTGGCCGAAATCTCCAACGACATTATCAACCGCGTCAAAGGTGTCAACCGCGTGGTGTACGACATTTCTTCCAAACCACCGGCAACGATTGAGTGGGAGTGAGATAAAGTACCCATGTACTCATAAAACAAAAAAACCGGAAAAACGAAACTAAATCGTTTTTCCGGTTTTTTGTTCTAAAGAACGGAATTGCATTACAACTTCGACCGACCGAAAATAAGGCTTAGTACGAAGAGGACAATAAATATGTAGAACAGAATTTTAGCGATTTCAGCGGCACCCGATGCAATACCACCGAAGCCAAATACACCAGCGATGATCGCCACAATAATGAGAATAACAGACCATTTGAGCATAACAAAAAGGGGTTTAGTTAAAATTGGGGAACAGTTTACGGGTTAAAAAGCTCGTACCAGACAGTAAATATCAAGAGTTGGGGATGGAATATTACAGAACAGATTAAAGAAATACTTAGGATGTGCTGCAAAGTGGGGCTATTATTCCCCGTATTTGATTCAACTTTTAAATAGTGGGTATCAATTATTGATTCGAAATGTCGTTAGTTCTTTGAATCTTGAAATCAAAGACGTCCTCCATGCTCCGTCCCTCGCTTTGCTTTTTGCTATTCGCCTTCCTCTCAATTTATAAGGCCTCGGCGCAGGTAGTTTCCTCCCAAAGACCCGTCACACTATTCACGGTACGCGCCGTAGATGATAAAACGGGCCGCGAAGTTCCCGCCGAATTCAAGGTGTTCCTGCACACGGCCAATGAAAAGTACCAAGGGGCCAATCGGTTAGATAGTCCCGACTTCAATGTCAAGATGTACCATTCCGACACCGTGACGGTGGAAACGGCGGCGGAGGATTACTTCACCATCGAGGAAGTTCTACTGGTTTCGTGCGATACCTGTGGCTTTTATCAATATACCGCCCTGATGGAAAAGCGGGCCGATTCGGTGTTTACAAATTTGAAAGTCAACGATGTTATCAAACTCGACAAAATCTACTTCGACCAAAGCAAATACGATCTTCGACCCGAATCCCGCGAACAACTCCAAAAACTCTACCGTACTTTGCGCGATAACCCAAAGCTGAAAATTGAAATCGCCGGACACACCGACAACGTGGGCGACGCCAGGCTCAACCAGTACTTATCCGAAAATCGCGCAAAGGTCATTTATTCTTACCTGCTCCGAAAAGACATTGCCTCCAACCGCTTGAAGCATCGCGGCTACGGCCAAACCAAACCAGTAGCTACCAACGACACGGAGGATAACAAGTCCCTGAATCGTCGAGTGGAATTTGTAGTGTTAGAAAATTAGTTGAGAACGATATTTGATTCTAATATCGTTTTCTTAAAATCACCCATACCATGAAAAAACTACCCCTTTTGATTACCGCAAGCCTAGCTGGCTGTTTTTTTATTGAAAAAGCCTCTGCCCAGAAATTTTTGGGGCTGGCTACGCAGAATAATGGCGGCTTTTATGCCGCTTATCAGAACCCGGCGTTTCTGGCGGACAACCGCTACGGAACGCAATTGCACTTATTATCAGGAGGTATCCACATAGATAATAACTATGTGCGTTACGCTGCGCCTTTTTCGATGTTTGATCTGTTGAGGCAGAAGAACGAGCGTCCACTCGACCCTTACGACTTGGAAGAGATAAGGAATGGAAAACCTAAGAATGGGACGCTCTCCGGGGAGCTGCGTGGCCCGGCGGTATCCTTCCGCTTGGGCGAGAAGACCAACTTGGCTTTGATGACGCGCGTACGCAGTGGCGTGCAGGTGACAGATGCCTCTGAGCAATTGATGGCTATTGCGCGTTTGGGCCTGGCCAATACCCAGAACTTAGAGAATTTGGGCATATTGGCCCTCTTCGCATCTCAGTCAGAGAATAAGTTTAACCTTACGAGTCAGGCTTATTCAGAATGGGCAGCTTCGTTGGGTCAGGTACTGCTAGAGAACGATGTCTTTCGGCTGAAAGGTGGTTTTACTATCAAGCGGTATTTTGGCTACGCGGGCGGCTACGTCCAAAACCAGGAATTGAATTACCGTGTCTTGCCCGATGATTCCAAGGTCAATAGCGCCTATATGCAAATAGACCGCTTTTCAGCAAAGACGGGCTATACCAATGCTTCCCGAGACTCCTTTCTTTCGCCGGGCTGGCTGTTTGGCCGCAACGCCAGCGGCAAGGGCTGGGGCTGGGACGCGGGCCTCTCTCTGGAAATTCTCGACGGCGAAGAAGCCATGCCACGGCTACGGTTTAGTGCTTCTGTTACTGATGTTGGATTGATCAATTACGCGGGGGCGAAGGTGAAAAACTACCAAATAGAGGCTGAGGATCGGCAGATTACGGAGCAGGAGTGGCGTGAATACAGTTCACCTCGCGAACGAGAGAATCAGCTGAATGCCTTTGGAAGAGTACTTGAGAAGGAGTTTGGCTTGACGGAAGCTGATAATACAGGCAAATTCAGCATCGCCACACCTTCGGCCATAAACCTTAGCGCCGACCTCAAGCTGTTAGATAATATTTTTGTCAACGCTACTATAATCCAGGGAATTGACCGAACGACTACGCCCCAGTTCCGTCAAACAGGCCTCTTAGCTATTACGCCTCGCTTCGAGTCGGAGCAAGTGGGCGTTGCCTTCCCTATAATCCGCCAGAACGGGGGCCTCGCCGTAGGGGCAGGGTTACGGGCGGGACCATTTGTGCTCGGTTCTGACAATCTGTTGGGCGTTTTCTCCCGAAATGGCCGTTTCAAATCCCAGGGCGTGGACGTATATGGAGGGTTGAGCATCGCGCTCAACAAAAGGAACCGACGTTGATTGGCACGCTTGTTTACTGACTGGCGGCTACTCACCCAACTCAATCTTCATGAAGGAAAATATAGCTGCTGTCTCCCGCTGGGTCATTGTGCTGGTCGGCATACCAGCGGCCATGTATCTGGGCAAAACATTTCTGGTCACATTCTTCGTAGCCATCGTCTTGGCGATGGTTTTTAGCCCGGTCAAGGATTGGCTGATTAACAAAGGCCTTAGTCGGGGCTGGGCAGTAGCGGCCTGCACCGTTTTACTGCTACTATTTTTTGCCGGGATGGGCGGCTTGCTGTATTACCAAGTGAGTCTGCTTGCGCAGGATTTACCCCAGATGGAGCAGAAGGCTAGCGAAATATTCAATTCAGCACAGCAGTATGTTGATCGACGATTTGGCATAGCTCCTGATGAGCAGACTGAGAAAGCCAGCCAGGTGGTTAGTAATATGGGTACCTACGCGGCAGTTTTTTTTGGTTCCTTTACCAGTACTTTGGCCAACTTTCTGCTGATGTTTGCTTATTTCGTACTACTGCTGTCCCATCGCCGTGAGATCGAGATATTCATCCTTCGTTGCGTCGAGCCGGGCAGGAAGGAGTTGGCCCACGACTTGATTTATGAAGCCCGTGATACAGCCAGCCAATATGTGTGGGGCATGCTTAAAGATATTGCGGCTTTAGCCGTCATCTACTGCATCGGCTTCCTGATTGGGGGTATCAAGTACCCCATTCTATTGGCAGTCATTGCGGCTTTATTTTCATTTTTACCTTATATCGGTAACATCATCGGCGGCGGCTTGGCGGCAGTGTTGGCAGCACTTTCTGGTGATCCTTCCGCCTTCCTTATAGTGGTGGGAGTTATGACCATAGCCCAATTGATCGAGAACTACGCCCTTTCCCCCCTCCTGGTAGGCAATGCGGTAGGGTTGAACCCTATGTTCAGCATTGTTTCCATCATAGTGCTGGGGGGAATCTGGGGGATAGGAGGGGCCATCGTAGCCCTGCCGTTGACGGGCATCCTGCGCGTTATCTTCAAGTTTTCGCCTCACACCCTGCCTGTGGTAGAACTCATGGGCGACGACGCATCCTGAGCGCTGTTTCCTGCGTATGCAGGAAAAGACTTTGTTTGCTAATCCGCGATTTCTTACTTTTCAGGAAATTAAGTACCCAAGTTATATGAGTGTCACTACCCTGACCGCCGTACTGGGCGAGGAAGATTATGTCGTATCCCTCAATGCGCGACAGCACGAAGTCCTGGCCGACGAACCCGAAGAAATCGGTGGAAAAGATCAGGGGCTCACCCCTTACGAACTAATCTTGGGTGGCTTGGGTAGTTGCACCAGTATTACGTTGAAAATGTACGCCCAGCGAAAAGGCTGGAAGGTAGATGACATTGACGTGAAACTAGAGATGACTACCGAAAAAGGCGAAACGCCCGTAATAACCCGCCGCATCAAAGTACACGGAGACCTCGCTCCGGATCAATGCGACCGCCTTCTCCAGATTGCCAACAGCTGCCCCGTCCACAAACTACTCGCCAACCCGATCAATATTGAAAGTGCCTTGTTCGATGTATAGCTGATGGCCATCGGTTTGCCTCCTCGGAACAATCGGCTTTTTTGAGACGGCATACTTTCAGAGCAAACGCGAATAAGGATCAAGTACCCTTTACGAAGTACCCTAAATAAAACGAATGAAGCATATAGTCATCCTCGGCAACGGCATCAGCGGCATCACCGCCGCCCGTCACATTCGCAAACATTCCGATGACCGCATCACGGTCATCTCCACCGAAACAGAACACTTTTTTTCTCGTACCGCCCTCATGTACATTTATATGGGTCACATGAAGTACGAGCATACCAAGCCCTACGAGAATTGGTTTTGGGAGAAGAACCGCATTGAGTTAAGGCAGGCTTGGGTCAGTAATTTTGATTTTGAAAATAAAACTTTGACTCTCGACCATGGTACCGATGTTCCTTCTGAACTGATCTACGACATACTGATTTTGGGAGTGGGGTCGGAAAGCAATACCTTCGGCTGGCCTGGTCAGAATCTCGAAGGTGTGCAGGGCTTTTACAGCTACCAGGATCTGGAAACAATGGAAACCAACACGGAGGGCATCGAGCGGGCAGTTATCGTCGGGGGGGGCTTGATCGGAATAGAAATGGCCGAAATGCTGCTCACCCGTGACATTCCCGTGACAATGCTGGTACGAGAGGACGCCTACTGGAACGGGGTACTTCCCAAAGAGGAGGCCGAAATGATCGGCCGCCACATCCGCGAACACGGTGTGGATTTACGGCTGGAAACTGAGCTGGAAGCTATCCACGACGATAACGATCGCGAGACGGCCCTGCGCGTGACGAGTGTAACGACTAAAGACGGTGAGAAAATTGAGTGCCAGTTTGTAGGATTGGCCGTGGGTGTACATCCTAACATTAAGCAGTTCGAGGATACTAAACTGGAAACGGACAAGGGTGTACTGGTCAACGAGTTCTTGGAAACCAATCTACCTGACGTGTACGCCATTGGCGACTGCGTGCAGCACCGTGAACCGCTGGAAGACCGGAAGCCTGTGGAGCAAATCTGGTACACTGGTCGCATCATGGGCGAAACCGTAGCCCGCAGCATCTGCCAAACCAAAACTTCCTACCAGCCCGGCGTGTTTTTCAACTCCGCCAAATTCATGGACATAGAGTATCAGACCTACGGAATGGTGCCCGCCGAAACGCCCGAAGGCCAGAAGAGTTTTTATTGGGAACACCCAAGTGGGAAAATCTCCCTGCGGCTGAACTACCGCGAGGACAATAACGCGCTGGTCGGTATTAACAACTTTGGCATGAGGTTACGACACGAAGTCTGCGAGAAATGGATCAAAGGCAAGAAAAGCATCGGCTACGTCCTCTCGCATTTCCGAGATGCCAACTTCGACCCTGAATTTTTTGAAAAGCACGAAAAAACCATCGTTGCCGCCTTCAACAAATTCAGTCCCAAGCACAATGTGAGATTGGGGGGAAAGGCCGCATTCTGGGAGCGGGTATGGGGATGAAGGTTAGAGACAGTCACTCGCACGCTAATTCCACGATTCCACGATTAAACGATTACACAAATCTTATGACTCTTATTCAAAAAATTGGCCTGACGCTATTCGTAATCGGTTTTGCGGTTTGGATTGCTACTTTGAGCTTAGGGAAATACACCCTCACCAGCGAGATTCTCCAAGACACGACCATAGTCAAGAAGGAGCATTACGAGCTGCTGAAAGACAAGACAGAACCTATGCTGGGGAAGACGTATTCCACGGCTTTTGCATTCAGCAATGCGTTCAGTAAAATACAGGATGCGGTCAACCAGGGCTTAAGAGACCAAAAAAAGGAGGGTGAGGTCATCTATGACGACTATGCTTTTCTCGTGACAAAAGCGGCCTCCGAAGGGCCGATTACTGAGCATACGGCCCTGTGGTTTTGGCTTAGTTTCGGACTGGCCATCGTGGGCGCGCTCATGTACATCTTTCCCAAGAACCGCCTGTTGCCCGGCATCAAGAACGACCACATCTACCACCATCCGGCCACCTCAGTCGGCTGGATCGGCATCCTGCTGGGTACTTTCCTGATTGGCTTTTACGTAGTGCTATACTTTTATCCGCAGTACATCGTCAATTGGGTACTTTTGGTCGATCCCCTGAGCGAGGCCCTCAACGGTGGCCCGGCTTCGCAGTGGTTTTTGTACGGCTTCCTTTACACGCTTTGTATCCTGATTATGGGTATCAGGATGATCATCAAGTACCGCCACTCGCCTTACGAGCAGATTCGCTCCGTGTCGGTGATGTTCTTCCAGACTTCGTTTGCCTTCCTGATTCCCGAAATACTGGTGCGGCTCAATGAGCCCTACTTCGATTTCAAAAACATGTGGCCGTTGGATTATGATTTCTTTTTCGACTTCAACCTCAACGAACTCATCAGCAATGGTACTTTGGGGATTTTTATGCTTGTGTGGGGTATCGCACTCTTCGTGCTGGCGGTGCCGATTTTCACCTACATCTACGGCAAGCGCTGGTACTGCTCGTGGGTGTGCGGCTGCGGCGGCCTGGCGGAAACCCTCGGCGACCCGCACCGCCAGTTGTCTGACAAATCGCTGAGGGCTTGGAAAATAGAACGCTACACCGTGCATGGCGTACTGGTGTTTGCCATCGTCATGACGGCCTTCGTGCTTTATACGTTCTTTACGGGGCAGTCTAACGTCGGCCCGGTCAGCAGTCACTCTGTGCGCGCCGCTTACGGCTTCTGGATCGGTGCGCTGTTCTCGGGGGTGGTGGGTGTGGGCTTTTATCCGCTGATGGGCAACCGCGTTTGGTGCCGATTCGGCTGTCCGCTGGCGGCTTACCTCGGTTTGGTGCAGCGGTTCAAGTCGCGCTTCCGCATCACGACCAACGGTGGGCAGTGCATTTCCTGCGGCAACTGCTCTACCTATTGTGAAATGGGAATCGACGTTCGCGCCTATGCTCAGAAGGGGCAAGACATCGTGCGGGCTTCCTGCGTGGGTTGCGGGATCTGCTCGGCGGTCTGCCCGCGTGGTGTGCTGAATCTCGAAAACGCCGATCCTCACAGTCGTGTGATGGTAGCCCCGGAGGTCATGACGGGAAATGATATGCCGAAGATTAAGTCGTTGTCTTAACTGCAAAGCTCCGGTACGCCGTAGTAGCAAAGCTTTTTCTGTAGAAATCACTTAGTCTTTGCGCGATTTGCTTAAAATTTCAGCGATCTCTGCGATTATTTTGCCGCTTCCTCGTGTAGCAACTCCATACCCGTAGCACTTCTCGCTTTAAAGCCCGTCCAGGTTTTTTCATTGGAATTTACGGGCAAATCCAGGTACTTATCGTAGTCTTTACCTTTCAAATACTTTCCTAAAAATGCCGTCACGAAGTGTTGGTTGATGTTGTTCAATCGGCGTTCGTCCCAAGCGGGTTCTGCGTAGCGGTAGTACTCGTCGAAGGGTAGTCCGGGTTGCAGTGCCACGGCGGGTGGCGGGTTGGGGGCCACGTTGTGGCGGGCGTTTTCGTAAGTCAGCAAGTACCGCTCGGTGTTGATTGCTCCCGTATAAATCGCTTTGATTCCCTTCTCGTAGCCCGACACGTCATCCTGGCTTCCTGCCACGAAAAACGTCGGCACCTTTAAGCCTTTCAAACTCTCGCTATCCCAAACGCCCCGCTCCATGCCCCAGGGGGCAAATGCTACTACCGCTTTGATGCGCGGATCGAATGACTTTTCATACTCAGCATTTTGGGTTGTGCGTACCTCGATGGACTGACTTCCGCCCGTCATCCCGCCGAAGGCTTTAGCAAATGCCTCGCTATAACCGGCACCCGCTACGTTCAGCACGCCGTAACCGCCCATGGAGTAGCCGACGAGGCCGGTGTTGGTGGCGTCGATCAGGCCAGCCAATTGATCCTTACTTCCTGATTTTCCTAAATCGGCCATCTGATTGAGGACAAACAAAATATCCTTAGAACGATTGAGCAAAGTACTCGTAAAACCCGCCGCGTCGCGAAAGGTGGATTCGGCGTGGTCGATGGCCACCACTACGTAGCCTTTGGAAGCCAGATTTTCTGTCAGGTAGGTGAGCAAGTACCGCGAGCCGACATAGCCGTGCGACACGACGATCAGCGGAAAAGTACCTGCGGTGCTGAGCGGCGCGGCATCGCGCGCGGCGCGACCCATAAATGTGAAGGGAATCAGCGGCCGCTTGGGGTCGTTGGAAGTACCCATCACCTCTTCGTAGCTGACAAGTTCAGGTTTGTTGGCGGGTAAGTTCGCCGGGTACCATACTTCCACTTTTAGCGTGCGGTCGTATTTTGCATCTGCGTTCTCCTTGAATTTGAGGACATCGACTTGATTTTTATTGACAAATTCCAGCGTACGAACCCCAATTTTGTACTCGCCCCGCGCCGACAACTCAGGGGCGTCGGGAAGCGCGTCACCGTAAACGAAGGCGTTTTCTGGATTTTGGGCAATAGAAAAGGGTAAGGATAGCGATTGAAAAACCAACAAACCGATAAGGACGAGCGATTTGGGCTGGGAGCGTTCGTTCATTTCGTAAGACTGAAAATGAGATTAGTATAAATTGGCACTCAATGAACAACATTGTAAAGCCTACGCGAGGTAAAGTGCCTTGGTTGCCCAAACTACTATTTTCCCGATCCCTCGACGACTTGACTCATTGATCACTAAAAATGCCGAAAGACACTCTACGCTTTTGTGCCAAAATTTATTTTTCCTACTTTTCAGGCTGAGCCTTGAACCCTTCCCCAATCCGTTATTTTCTATGAAAGCCCTGATCGTTTGTACCAATCACGACACTTTTCCAAATAAAACCAACAAAACAGGCCTTTGGCTGAGTGAATTGACCCACTTTTGCCAGGTTTTGGATCGGCAAAAAATTGCGTATGATCTGGTCAGTCCGCTGGGGGGCGTGATTCCCATCGACGAGCGTAGTCTCGATTTGAAGGACGAGGTTAACCGCACCTATTACGAAGACGAAGTTTTCCGGCAGCGGATGGAAAGTTCGCTGAAACCCAGCGATATCGATCCTAAAAAATATGGCCTGATCTATTTTACGGGTGGCCACGGTACCATGTGGGACTTCCCGGACAATGCCGATTTGCAAAAAATCACATCGGTTATTTACGAAAACCGCGGCACAGTAGCTGCCGTAGCCCACGGCGTGTCCGCATTGCTGAATGTCCAACTTTCGGATGGAAAGCGGCTCATTGACGATAAGTACCTGACTGCTTTCTCCAATATGGAGGAAACGCTGTCAAGTATGGTTAGCGAGGTACCTTTTTCGCTCGAAGATCGCCTCCGCGAACACGGAGCCCACTTCACCAAAACCCGCATTCCCTTCACGCAGAATATCGAAATGGACGAGCGGCTCGTCACAGGCCAAAACCCTGCTTCTGCCAAGAAAATTGCCAGGAAACTAGTCGAGGAACTGGTTGAAAAATAAGTGTCTGCTGTCTCAACTCTCAATGCTGTCAATAAAAGGCAGTGCGTATGAATTAATCTTAATAATGCGGGATTGATGGCTATTGGCATCAAGCTGGAGGCTTTGAACCAAATTTTTTGAAATCTTAGGAGCATTCATCCAAGCCAGAAAATCTTCACGTTCGGTTAGTCATTCAAAAGCAGGTAAATATGTAGGTCCTACCCGCTTTTGTCAAAGTAGTGGGCCGCTTCTTTCTTGCCCTCGAATGGCCTGCTGTTGGATAATTTTTCTCGATTCAACATTTTTTTGAATAAAATTGAAAAATTTTTTTGTCGTACTGGGAATTGGAATTGCGCTGCTTCTGTCATCGTGGTTGGGGCTTTTTGAGAAAGAAATCGACTACAATGCCGACGTCAAGCCCATCCTGAACAAAAACTGCATGGCTTGCCACGGTGGGGTAAAGAAAGCGGGCAACGTCAGTTTTCTTTTTGAAGAGGAAATGCTCAAACCCGGCAAATCCGGTAAAATTCCTGTCGTCCGCGGCGATGCCAACGCCAGCGAAATGATCCGCCGTATCCTAAGCGATGATCCCGACGAGCGGATGCCTAAAAAGGGGCCGGAGCTGTCGGATGAGGAAGTGAACACTTTGAAGAAATGGATCGATCAGGGTGCAAAG
>NZ_JBGSXF010000384.1:0-3383 GCF_041751555.1 Persicitalea sp.
ACGATGATGCAAAAACTCCGGCCCGCTGGGTCGGAGTTTTTTTGTAAAAGGGCTATCTTGCGAGAAAAATAATTCACAACAAATTCAAATTTTACCAAAATCATGAAATTGACTGTATTCCTACTTTGCTTCTGTGCCTTATTCACCTTCGAGAGCCAGGCCCAGACCTTCCGGGGGCTCGATAAAAGCCCCATGGATATGGCTTATTATCCTGATGACTACGCTCACGACCGCAAGTTTGCCCCTGATAAAATCAACGGCGAAACCGCCAAGGTGCGTGTCATTTACAGCCGTCCGGCATTGAAGGGACGAGAGATTGTCGGTACACTCATTCCGCTCGGCAAAGTATGGCGGGTAGGGGCAAACGAGGCTCCCGAAATCAAGTTTTACGAGGACGCCACGATCATGGGCAAGCAGGTGAAAGCCGGTACCTACGCACTGCTGGCTCAGGCCAATGAGCAAAGCAAGGATATGACTATTATCCTGAGCAGCGATGTGGATCAGTGGGGGGCCTATAGTTACGACCAGAAAAATGACGTACTCCGTGTAAACGTGTCCCCGAAGAAGATTTCAGAATCCGTTGAGAATTTTACAATCCAGTTTGCCAAAGGCAACGGCAAGGAGGTACTCATGCGCATGGCCTGGGGCAACGGTGTGACGGAGGTGCCCATGACGTTTTAGTCTTTCAGGCTCCTCACTTCTAAGAAGATTCTGAACTGAAACAGCCCGACGGTGTACCGCCGGGCTGTTTTGGCTATATTCAGCCTTTAACAACCCACCAAAATGAAATCAGTCCCGGCCTGTTGCCTTCTATTCTTTCTTTTTTCTACCGGAATCACATTCGGACAGGTCAAATACGAGAAAGAATACCGCCTCAAGGCGGCCGATGTCCCGCCGCTGGCGCGGCAGTTTGTCGATTCACTGGACTTTGCGCGGCGAGTACGTTGGTACATGGAAACCAGCGAGCAGGGAAAATCCATCGAAGCCAAAAGCAAGAGAGACGGCCAGAAGTACAGCGTCGAGTTTGATCCTTCGGGTAAGCTTCAGGACGTGGAAATCGAGGTGGCGTGGCGTAGTTTGCCCGAAGTACTTCGGACAAAAATTGAGCAAAGTCTGAACGATGATTTTGAAAGGTTCAAAATAAGAAAAGTGCAACGGCAGTTTTCGGGGGAAAGAAAGGAAATCTTAAACTACCTCAAACAGCGAAGTGACGGCAGTGGGTTGACCGTGAGGTACGAACTCGTTCTCCGAGGGCGAAAAGGCAGAAATACGGATAAGTTTGAGTACACCTTCTCAGCGGATGGCGACCTGGAGAAGAGTGCGAAAATAGTTTTCAGGAATACAGATAACCTGAAATACTGAGCGATGAGAGGAGCGGTTTTATTTTTCTTCTGTTTGTTGAGTACGAGCCTTTGGGCGCAAAGTAGCTACAAAGCGGGGCTGCTGCCCGGCCTGAATATCAACCAAAAGATAGCCGAATACTGGCGTCTCAACTACAAGCAGGAATCCCGGCTGCTGGGTGCCGAAGGACGCTTTTCCGAACCGTCGCCATGGGCCATGCAGCATAGCCTGACTGACTTGTCAGTGATTGCATCCCGGAAAGTGGGATTGAACAATTCGCTGGCGGGCGGCTACCTGCTACGGCTTGAAAAGGGCGGACCGACTCATCGCCTCATCCAACAATACACTTTGGTAAGTAGCTACGATGGTTTCCGGCTGGCGCACCGCTTCTCCACCGACCAGACTTTCTCTCAAATAGAAGCGGCTGAATTCCGACTGAGGTACCGAATTTCGCTGGATCTGCCATTGAGTGGACAGACGGTTGATGACCGAGAGTTTTATCTCAAAATAAACCACGAATACCTCAACGCTTTGAGTGAAGGAAAGTACGGTCTGGAAATCCGCCTCGTACCCTCGCTAGGCTATGCCTTCAACGACAACAACAAAATTGAATTCGGAATCGACTACCGGTTTGCTGACTTTCTCAGCGGCCCCTCGGAAAGTAGCTTTTGGTTGCCGCTTACTTGGTACATAGGCATTTGAATATTTAAGAGAGTATTTACCGCCTGACAAGCTTAAATGACCCTATCAACAGATTTCCGGTACTTTTCTTTTTCTATCCGGTACTTTTCTTTTTCTACCAGAACAAAGCTTCCTCTAATGAAAAAAAAATCAGAAAGAAATACGGCCATTATTCTTCTTTTGGTCGGGGCTATGGCATTGGCGGGAGGTATCTATCTTTTTATTGGGAAGCTGGAATTTCTGAAAAATGCTACGGTGACCGATGGCGTAGTGACTGACCTGGAATCTGGCTCGTCAAAAAATGGCAGAACCTATCGTCCGGTCGTGACCTACCGGGCTTCCGAGGCTGAGGAACAGACTTTTGTTTCTCAAATGGGGGCATCGCCCGCTGCTTATGAAGTAGGCGAGGCGGTCAAAGTGCGCTATGAAAAGGGTAAGCCTTCAACGGCTGTTATTGATAGTTTTTGGGAAGTGTGGGGTACAATTACCGTGGCGGCAGGGTTGGGGGCTATATTTCTTGCCATCGGAATTGGTACTATTTATGCCGCCGTTCGCTCCAAACGCTTACGGAAGGAACTACCCAGTACGGGTCGAATGATCGAACTACCGGGCCGAACCGAAATGGTTCAATCCAAGTCGAAAACGGAATTTTATATTCGAACGGAATGGCACAATACCGAGGATGGAAAGCTGTACCAATTCGACAGCGAAAAACTCAACTTCGACCCCACGCCCTTCCTGACCAATCGCCTCGTTCAGGTTTGGATCGACCCCCAAAGCCCTAAAAAAAGGTATTTTGTGGATGTTTCTTTTTTGCCCGAAGAAGCTTGAAACCGAAGCTTGCTATTAGTTCAACTCGATCTTATCGATCAGTAGCCTGAATTCTTCGGGTTTTCCGTCTCCCTCGTTGTGCGGCAGTGTTCGATAGATCACTCCGTACTAAATGTAAAAAGCCGTCTGCGACGGCGGCGCTGCCCGAATGAACTTGCCGTTGTCAAATTACAGTTGTTCTACCGTCATCTTAAAAATACTCCAACCATGAAAGTAAAGACGCTAAACCAGTTGGCGCAACAACTTGGTGTTAGTCTGAAAGAATTGGCGCCCTTGCTGCAAATATCAGAGAGTACCCTTCACCGCTTCCGCCGCCAAAAAGAATTAAGGGAAAACACCGCCGAGCGAGTTGAATTGTTGAAAGGAATTATTCAACACGGCTTGCGGGTGTACGATGGTGATGCTCAGGCACTGCGCGATTGGTTGCGTTATCCATTGGGAGAGTTGGACGGAAAAACGCCACTGCAAAGTCTGACCACCATCGCGGGCTTTACGCAAGTGGACGATGTTCTGGGCCGAATCGAACACGG
>NZ_JBGSXF010000385.1:0-15512 GCF_041751555.1 Persicitalea sp.
TCGAGGTCAAATCAGCCGGGCAGTCGTGGCGTAAGCGGATTGTGAAGCAGTAATTTTTGAAAAAAAAGTAAAAAAGGGAAGGCGTGTACCTTCCCTTTTTTTGTTAAATATCCTTAACCGTCAAAACTTAGCCACAACCCGCGCGAAAACATAGCGTCCGCTGAAGCCCATTTGCTGCACCCGGCGGGAGTAAATGAAGCGGCCGCTGCTGAAATTGCTCGAATGCAGGTGGCGGTCCTGGTAGTTGTCGAAAACGTTGTTGGCCCCCAGCGTGAGGCCGATGCCCTTCACGATTTGGTAGCTGAGCGACACGTCGGCAACCAGTTTGGGGTTGAAAACCTGATCCAGCGTCTCGCGTTGACCCGTGAAGGCATTGACGGGAAACGTCTCGGGCTTGGCGGGGTTGATCGACGGGTCGAGGTAGGTCACCTTGCCGAAGTTCACCGCCCGCACCATCGCGCTGAGTTTGCCGACTTTGTAGGTCGCCATGCCGCTGATCTTATTCTGGGGGTTGGCCACTTCGATGCGGCTTTGGTCCTCGCGGTTGAAGTAGTTGCCCCTTTGGCCCGTCGCTTCCAGCACCGGCGACGCCTTGATAATCGGGTTGCCGTTGGCGTCTTTCTTCACCTCGTTTTGGATGAAGGTAGCGGCCAGCACCAGTTTCAGCGACTGGTCGCGCCCGAAGCGGGTGCTGTAATTCAGGACGCCTTCCAGACCGCGCGAGCGGGTGTCGATGGCGTTGGTGAACACGTTGGCGGTGTTGGCGTTGGCGGCGTCGAGTTTGGCTTTCAGGTCGGCGTTGTTGTTGGCCGTGAAGTTGTTGGTCAGCACGATGCGGTCGTCGATGTCGATTTGGTAGGCATCCACGGTCAGTTCCAGGGCGCGGGCCAGTTGCACGGTGGCCCCCACCGAATAGCTCAGTGAAGTCTCCTGCTTCAGCTTGGGAATACCCAGGATGGACGCCACCTGGCTTTCGTTGGTGAACGTGCCGCTCTCCACGGGAACGAGCGCCCCGCCTTGCGACACGAACAGCGTATTGGACTTAGCATAAAAACGCTGCTGCATCGAAGGCGCACGGAAGCCCGAACTGGTCGAAGCCCGCAGGGCGATGAAGTCTGTCAGCTTGTAGCGCGTTGAAACTTTGTAGTTGAGCGTGCTGCCGAAGTCGGAGTAATTCTCGAAGCGCAGCGCCGCTGACACGAGGAATTTTTTGGTCAAATCCTGCTCGGCGTCCACGTAAACGGCCTTGCTGTTGCGCGAGAAGGTACCCTCGTTGGAAGGAAGGAAGCCCGAGAATACCTGCGACCCGGCGGCTACGCCCGACTGGGTGTCGTAGTTTTTCCAGGAAGCCTCTTCCCCCGCCCGAATGCCGAACTGGTCGATGCGGAACTCCGCCCCCGCCGCCAGGTTCAGGCCGGAAAGCACGTTGTACTTGCGGCTAAAATCGAGGTTGACGGTGTTTTGCAGGAATTTCAAGCCACCCGCGTCGAATGAGCGCTGGAAATTGGGCTGCGTCAGGGCTTGCGTGTAGTTTACCGAGTTGTCCACGCCGAAATCAAAGACGTTCTGCCCAAAAGTGTTGCTCAGGTCGGCGTTCCACGCGCCCAGCTTGCCGCGTACGCCCGCAGCCATCGAGAAATCGGTGACGTCGCTGTTGATCTGGGGCAGGAAACCGTTGGGATAAACCCCAAAAACATTGGCCCGCGTAGCCGCCGGAACGGCGTTGGGGTAGCGGTAGAAGCCCGCTGCGTTGCCTTGCTTGTTGTTATACCCGCCGAAAGCGTAGAGCGTGAAATTATCCGAAAGTGCAAATTCCGAATTCAGCATTATACCGCCGCCCTTGATCTGCGAATTACCGATGCGCATATCGAAATCGCTGCGTTGCAAACCTTTCTGCGCCAGAATCGCGTCGTCGGCCACTTTGCCATCCACCGACGGGAAAATCTGTCCCGTGTAGGTGCCGGCGCGGTTGGTCGGGCCGCGGCTGGTGTACTCGGTCGTCAGGTTCACAAAGCCGCGCTCGCCCAATTTCCAACCATAATTGACCCCGAACTGCACGGTGCGACCATCGGCTACGGACACGTTGGGATCGGCAGAAAGCTTGTTCAGCGTGTTGTAGGCGTAGTCTTTTTCGTAGGACGTTACGTACTGGCCCACCGAGGCATTGGCCGTGAAACCTATCTGTTTTTTCAAGATAATATTGATGACGCCCGCGATGGCGTCGGAGCCGTACTGGGCCGCCGCGCCGTCGCGCAGAATTTCGATGCGGTCCACCGCCGTGGCCGGGATGGCGTTCATGTCGGTACCGACGGTGCCGCGATTGACGGTGCCGTTGACGTTCACGAGCGCCGACTGGTGGCGACGCTTGCCATTAATCAACACCAGCACCTGATCGGGACCGAGGCCGCGCAACTGGGCGGGGTCGATGTGGTCGGTACCATCGGATACCGTTTGCCGCGACGATTGGAACGAGGGAGCCAGGAAGGTCAGAATCTGGTTGATGTCCACCTGACCCACGGTGTTGGTCACCTCGGCCAGCGGAATCACATCCACCGGAACGGGCGTGTCGATTTTGGTGCGCCCCCCGCTGCGGGTACCCGTCACGATGACCTCATTGAGTACCGAAAGGCTTTCCGCCAGCCGGACATCGATGGGTTGCGAGCCGGAAACTTTCACTTCTTTCGACTCGAAGCCCACGAAGCTAAACACCAGTACGTCGCCCTGGTTGGCGCTGATGCGGAAACCGCCATCGCCTTCGGTGCTGGTGCCTTTGTTGGTGCCTTTGACCAGGATACTGACGCCGGGCAGGGCGTCACCCTTGGCGTCGGTCACTTTTCCGGTGATGGTTTCTTCCAAAGCATTCTGGATCAAGAGTGAGTGGTTTGCTTTTAGGCCAAGAACCGCTGCGTCGGTGCCAGCGGCAGTCAGCAGAGCAAGCGCAAGGGCAGGCAACAACCCGCGCATAAGGCGCATAAGGATAGATTTTTTCATGAATAAAAGAGGTAGATAGGGTGATTAAATCAATGTTTTTTTCGTAAAAGTAGAGTTAATTAACGGCCCTTGTGCATTAAAAAATGCTTAAAATTTGATAGGTAAAAAAAACGCCTCTGCCACCTTTTAGCACAATAGATTATTCACTCAATTATTCAATATTGGCTAAAATCATCGTCATCGGCAGTTCCAATACCGACATGGTCGTGAAAGCCGCCCATCTGCCCGGCCCCGGCGAAACCATCCTTGGCGGCACGTTCCTGATGAACCCCGGCGGAAAGGGTGCTAATCAGGCGATGGCGGCCCAAAGGTTGCAATCAAACCAAGGACAGGTAGCCTTTGTTGCCAAAGTCGGCACTGATATTTTTGGTCAGCAAGCCATTCAGGGTTTCGAGCAAGCGGGTATGGACACGCGCTTTGTCTTAAAAGATGAAAGCTCTCCGTCGGGCGTCGCGCTCATCGGCGTGGACGAGCGGGGCGAGAACTCCATTATGGTCGCGCCCGGTGCCAACGCCAACCTCACGGCGGCGGAAGTTTCCCGCGCTCTCTCGGAAATTCCCAACGCGGAATGGGTGCTGCTGCAACTGGAAATCCCGCTGGATACCGTGGAAAATAGTATCGCAGAATGCGCCAAGAAAGGCATGAAAGTAGTCTTGAATCCTGCACCTGCCCAAAAACTAAGCGATGATATTTTTAAAAACCTCTACCTAATCACCCCCAACGAAACCGAGGCCGAGCTACTGACGGGCGTCGCCATCACCGATACCAACACCGCCCGGAAAGCCGCAGGTATTCTGCGCGAAAAAGGCGTCGAGAATATCGTAATTACGCTGGGTGCCAAGGGGGCCTTTGTTTACAATTCCACGACCGATTTGCTGATTCTATCTCCGATCGTCGAAGCCGTGGATACCACAGCGGCGGGAGACGTGTTCAGCGGGGCGTTGGTCGTGGCGCTATCCGAAGGGAAGTCTCTAGCCGATGGCATTACGTTTGCTTGTCAGGCTGCGGCCCTGTCCGTCACGCGCATGGGGGCACAATCTTCCATTCCATCGCGTGGGGAGGTAGAAGCTTTGTTGAAAGGTTGAAAGGGTTAAAAGTTTGATTTTAAAGCCCCAAAAGACACGGATCGCCCCTCCTTAAACCTTTCAACACTTCAACTTTTCAACTAATCCAACACCTCCATGTTCATCATTGAAAACTACACCGTCGCAGTACTCTTCTGCCTCATCACCATGCTTTGCTGGGGTTCGTGGGCCAATACCCAGAAACTCGCCGCCAGTTCGTGGCGATTCGAGCTTTTTTATTGGGACTACGTCATCGGCATCGTGCTGGTGGCCCTGCTCTTCGCCTTTACGCTCGGTAGCTTTGGTGCGGGCGGGCGCAGCTTCGCTGCCGACTTGAACCAGGCCGACTGGGGCAATATCGGCTCGGCCTTCCTGGGCGGAATTATCTTCAATGCGGCCAATATTCTGCTGGTAGCGGCGATTGCCATTGCGGGTATGTCAGTGGCTTTTCCGGTGGGTATTGGGTTGGCATTAGTCATTGGTGTAATCGTCAACTACATCGATAATCCCGTGGGTGACGCCACGCTGCTGTTTCTTGGCGTCGGGCTGGTGGCCGTGGCGATTCTGCTCAACGCCTACGCCTACCGCAACGCCGCGCGGCATCGGCAGGGCGTTTCGACGCGCGGACTGCTGCTCTCAGTCATTGCGGGATTACTGATGGGGTACTTTTACAAATACGTGGCCGCGTCTATGTTTACGGATTTCAACGTGCCGGAAGTGGGCAAGCTTAGTCCCTACACTGCCGTAGTTTTGTTCAGTTTGGGAATTTTACTGAGCAATATCGTATTCAATTCCATGCTGATGATGCGGCCCTTCGAAGGCAGCCCCGTCCACTACGCCGACTACTTCGGCGGAAGCGCCAAAAACCACCTGACGGGCGTTCTGGGCGGCGCGATCTGGTGCGTGGGGATGTCGTTCAGTATCATCGCCTCGGGCAAGGCGGGCGCGGCTATTTCTTACGGCTTGGGGCAGGGGGCCACGGTCGTGGCGGCGCTTTGGGGTATTTATATCTGGAAAGAATTTAAAGATTCTCCCAAATCTACCTCAGCCATTCTCAACGCCATGTTGCTCTGCTACATCGTGGGGCTGGGGCTGATTATTGCAGCGAGGTAGTTTTTTTGAATAATAAAGTGCCTGAGTACCAAAGCCACAGAGCCGCAAAGCCACAAAGTTTTCTTGAAGGAGACACGTAATGCGTCTCTGAATAGATAACGATATGCAAATCTTTGGACTTTTCAAGTTGCCGCTTTGTCGCTTTGTCGCTCTGAAACTTTGTCGCTACATTCACTTATTCACTCATTCAAAATTGAAAAAAGCATACGTATTCCCCGGACAGGGTTCCCAGTTTAGAGGCATGGGGGCCGATCTTTACGCAAACTCTTCCAAAGCCAAGGAACTATTCGACCAGGCCGATGAGATTCTCGGTTTTAGCCTTACCAAAATCATGTTCGAGGGTTCGGACGACGAACTGAAGCAGACCAACGTCACGCAGCCCGCCATTTTTCTGCACTCGGTGGCGCTCGCGGCGGTGGCCGACGATTTCGCGCCCGACATGGTAGCGGGACATTCGCTGGGCGAATTCTCAGCGCTGGTAGCCGCCGGAGGTTTGTCATTCGCGGATGGCCTAAAACTAGTAGCCCAACGCGCCGACGCTATGCAGAAGGCCTGCGAAAGGGAGCCATCCACCATGGCAGCCATTTTGGGGCTGAGCGATAGCATTGTGGAAGAAATTTGCGCTTCAATTATAGACGAAATAGTTGTGGCCGCTAACTACAATTGTCCCGGCCAAATCGTCATTTCGGGAACGATGGAGGGCATCCGAGTTGCTTGTGAAAAGATGAAGGAAGCCGGGGCCAAGCGCGCCCTGCCGCTGCCCGTAGGCGGAGCGTTCCACTCGCCGCTGATGGAGCCTGCCCGCGAGGAGTTGGCGCAGGCCATCGCCGACACGGCCTTCCGGGCCATGCCCTGCCCGATTTATCAGAATGCTACCGCCGCGCCTTCGCAGGACCTGGACACGATTAAAGCCAACCTCATTGCCCAACTCACCGCTCCCGTCCGCTGGACGCAGTCGGTTGAGAACATGGTGCGTGATGGGGCCGAGCTATTCATCGAGTGCGGACCGGGTAAAGTGTTGCAGGGGCTAGTCAGGAAAATTGCCCCAGAGGCGGAAGTAGCCGCTGTAGGCACGAAGGCAGTTTGATTTTTTTTAAATAATACTTGACATGTAAAATCATTCCGCTTACTTTTGCACCACTATTTCAGGAATTGGCAGGTGGTGTAAAGGTAGCACAGGAGATTTTGGTTCTCTTAGTCAGGGTTCGAATCCTTGCCCGCCAACAAAGCAGTCTCAAAAGGTCTCTCAGAAAACTCTGAGAGACCTTTTTGTTTTCAATTATTTCCAGAGTTGTAAATATATATTTGAGATGGCAGGGCTACTTTAAGATTTCATTCAAAACTTTTTTTTTAAAAATCGTCGGGCATAGTAACTTTTTAAAAAAAATTGTATAAGTGAACTTTTTCCGTACCTTGTTGACCCTATCGGCTACAACCGATAGAGTTCTATACTATTATACACTCTAAAACATCCGTAAAATGGCAACTGAAAAACAAGCGAAAGTCGCTGAGACTAAGGCGAAAGCAAAAGTAAAAAAGCGCGATCGAGAGCGCACCAAAGGCCGAATTCTGAAAGCCGTGGGTAAAGTGATCGAGAAGTACGGCACCAAGAAAGTGGGCGTAAACCTGATCGCCCGCGAGGCCGATGTTAACAAGGTACTGATCTACCGTTACTTCGGCGGTGTAGACGGCCTGATGGAACAGTACGTGAAGACGGGAGAATACACCTCGACCTCGAACCACGCGAACATCGAAAGCATGGAAAGCCCCGCCCCGGAGGATCGGGCCAAGGCATGGACGAAGATACTGACGACTTCTATGAAGGATTTGCGCGAGCGCAAAGCCACCCGCGACCTGATCCGTTGGGAGGTCGGCCTTGGCAAGGCCGTACTGTCCGATGTTCGCAACGACACGGGAGCTAAGATGGTCGAGAAGATAGGAAACCTGCCCAACTATGACGACACCAATGCACTGGTCGCCCTGCTGATGGCGGGTATCTACCACATGACCGTGTCGGCCGACTTCCGAGACAAAATGATGGACGTGGATCTGCAATCTGATGAAGGTTTCAAGCGCATCGAGAAAGTCGTAGGTGACGTCGTCATGGCCCTTGACAGAAAATAAGTACTTGAATTTTTTCAAAAAAGTCCTTTTCCAAAAACCGGGAAAGGACTTTTTTTATGCAAAGCGTGTCCAACCCCGTACCTTTGGCTCTACAGGTCGCGACATTGATCACAGCGAATCGGCATTGTCAACTGTTAACGGATTTGAGTGTCTTAAAAAAATTAGCGGGCGATACCGCCACCTACGGGGTCAGTACCATGCTTGCGCGGCTGCTGAACTACCTGCTGGTGTTCATCTACGCGAGCTTCGATCCGGCGCTGATGGCCGTGCAGGTACAACTCTACGCTTACGCGGGGTTCTTTTTTGTCATCTACACTTTCGGGATGGAAACCTCCTTCTTCCGCTTTGCGCGGAAGGAGGAAGACAAGCAGCAGTACTATAACCTCATTCTGAGCGCGGTGATGGTGGTCAGCGTCTTGATTTCCGCGCTGGTTGTCGTATTTGCCGAACCCATCGCCCGGTTCATCGAGTACCCCGAAGAAACCACGCTAGTGCGGTGGATGGGCATTATCATGGCTACCGACGGTATCGTGTCCATACCCTTCGCTCGCTTGCGCCTGGAACGGAAAGCGAAAAAGTTTGTGCGCATTCGCATCACTAACATTCTGATCAATATTGGCCTGAACGTTTTCTTCCTGGTGATTTGCCGCAATATCTACGAGGGTGAGTACTTGGCTGTCCTGCGTCCTTGGGTAGCACAGATTTATAATCATAACACACCGGCGACCTACATCGTGTTGGCTAACCTGATCGCCAACCTCACTTTCTTCTGGTTTCTGCGGCAGGAGTTGCGGGATTTCCGCTTCATCTGGAATTGGAAGATTTTCCGTCCGGTCTGGGTGTACGCCCTTCCCATCATGGTGATGAATATTGCGGGCGTCGCCAACCTGCTCTTCGACCGGATGTTTTTACAATACTTACTACCCGATGGCTTTTATCCCGGTCAAACTACCCGCGACGCCATCGGGATATATGGGCAGGCCATGAAGCTTTCTATTTTCATGAATCTGGCGATAACATCGTTCAAATATGCTGCCGAGCCTTTCTTTTTTACCAAAGCCGAGGATAAAAATGCGCCGGAAGTTTTTGCCGATGTGATGAAGTGGTTTGTGATCGTCTGCGTGCTGATGGGCGTGGCAATTTGTCTCAATCTGAACGTGCTGGCCGATATTTTTCTGCGTCTCAAAATTTACCACGAGGGCCTGCCCGTAGTACCGTGGTTGCTTTTGGGTTTCTTATTTTTAGGAATCTACTACAACCTGGCCACCTGGTTCAAGCTTACCGACAAAACCCAATATGGTACCTATCTGACCATCACTGGGGCTTCCGTCACGGCCTTGCTCAACTTTATCCTGGTTCCCAGAATGGGCTACCTGGGCTGCGCCCTGGCCTTCGCCGCTTCTTCGGTGGTGATGACGACGCTATGTTATTTGTTTGGGCAAAAGTTTTACCCCGTCCCCTATAAGGTCGGGTCAGCACTGGGCTATGTACTTTTCGGGGGGGGACTTGTGTATCTGGCCGGGCTGTTGCCCCGCTACGGTTTTTGGATCGAGTTGGCAGGAGGAGTAATGGCATCAGCCACTTTTGCGGCCATTGTACTGCTCATAGAACGCGACACACTACCTCCGCGCTTCCGTCGCTATCTGGGAAGTAGTTCTTAGTTGTGGAACGAGGTACTAAAACAACTACTCCCTCATGTCCCGTAGCAGCTTGTTGGAGAAAACAAATTCGTTCAACTCCTCCACGTCGGAGTGCATGATGGAATGCTTGTCACCTTCCCAAAGTTTCTTCCCTTTTTGCAAGAAAATTACGTTGTCGCCGATCTCCATCACGGAGTTCATGTCATGAGTGATGACCAGTGTGGTAATTTTGTACTCGTCAGTGATTTCGCGAATCAACTCGTCAATCTTCACACCTGTGAGCGGGTCGAGGCCGGAGTTGGGTTCATCGCAGAAAAGGTACTTTGGATTCATCACTATGGCGCGGGCGATAGCCACGCGCTTTTTCATCCCACCGCTAATTTCGGACGGCATTAGTTTACCCGTTCCTTCCAGTCCTACGCGCTGGAGGCAGAACTCCACCCGGTCGCGCTTCTCGTCCGCCGACTGGGAAGTAAGCATGTTCAGTGGAAACTGCACGTTCTGATGGACAGTCTGCGAGTCGAATAACGCGCCGCCTTGGAACAGGACACCCATTTCTCGGCGGAGTGCTTGCTGCTCTTCCTTATCGCTGCCGTAAAAGCTGCGGCCATTGTACACGATATCGCCCGCATCGGGCCGCACCAGACCGATGGTGCATTTTAGCAGCACGCTTTTCCCGGTACCGCTGCCACCGATAATCAGGTTGGTCTCTCCCTGTCGCAACGTGCAGCTAATGCCTTGCAGAACGTCCTTGTCACCGAAGGACTTGGCGATGTTTTTTATTTCTATCATAGGTGGACGTTGAATTTTGGACGCTGGACGTTGGATATTAGAGTAAATCCAATATCCAACGTCCAACGTCCAAAATCTAGCAAATTTACAAAAACAACTGCGCCAACACATAGTCCGCTACCAAAATCGCGATGCAACTATTGGTAACGGCCTGTGTACTCGATTGCCCTACTTCAAGGGCGCCGCCCCGGGTAAAGTAACCTTGGTAGGCCGAAATGGTGGCGATCAGGAATCCGAAGACGATTGGCTTCACGCACATAAAAAACACGTTGAACGGCACGAAGCCGTCCCGGACTCCATAAACGTAGTCGCGCGGTGAGATCACGCCCGTGAGCGTACCCGCCAGGTACCCTCCTAGAATCCCCAGAAAAGCCGCCATAATGACCAGCATCGGAAAGGTCACCACCGCCGCCAGTACTTTGGGAAGCACCAGATACGAGGCCGAATTAATTCCCATCACTTCAAGGGCGTCTACCTGCTCGGTGATGCGCATGGTACCCAGTTCCCCGGCAATGTTGGAGCCGACTTTCCCGGCCAGCACGATGCAGGTGATGGTGGGAGCCAGTTCTAAAATCACCATATCGCGCACCACTAGAGCGACCGTGGAGGAAGGAATGATAGGGCTCACCAAGTTGTAGGCGGTTTGGATGCAAGATACCGCACCGATAAACGTAGACACAATAGCCACAATCAGCACCGAACTCGTACCAATGCCGACGCATTCTTCGATAAAGCGCCGCCAATACACCCGCATTTTCTCGCGTCTCGTGAAGAGCGCCCCCAAAAAAATGAAGTATTTCCCGATGATTGCCATGTATTGTGATCTTTATCCGATATTTTCGGGAAATTAGAAAAAATAGCCCCAAACAAAAAAATGAACCCACTTGCCGTTATCACCGGAGGAACCAAAGGCATAGGTCGCGCCACGGCCGAACGTTTTCTGACTGAAGGCTTCGACGTGGTTACCTGCGCCCGCCAATCGGCCGACTTGGAGGAATTTGGCCAACGAGCAAAGGATCAGTTTCCCAAAGCTACGCTATACGTAAAACAAGCTGACCTCTCGCTCCGAAATGAAACCGCCGACTTTGTAACTTATGTCAATTCACTAGCCCGACCCGTGGCCGTACTGGTCAACAATACGGGCGTGTTCGTACCTGGTCAACTCCACTCAGAACCCGAGGGCATACTCGAACGTTCCATCAAAACCAACGTTTACAGCGCCTACCATATTACCCGTGGTCTGTTGCCAAAAATGATGGCCGAAAAGCGGGGCCATATCTTTAATATTTGCTCTACGGCCAGCCTGATGGCTTATCCCAATGGCGGTTCCTACGCCATTTCCAAGTTCGCGCTTTACGGCATGACCAAGGGTTTTCGGGAAGAGTTGAAGCCCTTCGGTATAAAAGTTACGGCCCTGCTGCCCGGCCCGACGCTCACCGCGAGTTGGGCGGGTACCGACCTGCCGGAGTCGCGCTTCATGCGAGCCGAGGATGTGGCCGAGAGCATCTGGTCGGCCTACAACCTGTCGCCCGCTGCCGTGATCGAGGAGATTTTGATGCGGCCCGTGGAAGGCGATATTGGCTGAAATTAGGCAGATTGGCCGATAAATTATTAACTTTCCCGTCTGAAACTCCCTATACCTTACCTCATATATTACAGAATTTCATGGATCAGTACCTCGGCATAGACGTAGGCGGCACCAACGTCAAGATGGGCATCGTGGATGCGACGGATGGCAGAATTACCAATTTTTATAGCCACGATACCGGAGATTGGCGCGATTCGGGCCACTTTGTCGAGCGACTGGGCGACGCTATCGCCCTGCAATTGCTGGAAGAGCCGAAGGTCAAACGCACGGGCATCGGCGTACCGGGTCTCATCACCCGCGACCGCTCCACGCTCATCGAGATCACGGCCATTCCCGAGATCGACGGCGTCCGTATCATTCCTGAACTCTCGGCTCGCTTTCCCGGCCACACCTTCTTTCTGGAAAACGACGCAAATGCGGCAGCTTTGGGTGAATATTATTTTGGGGAAGAAAAACTACCCGAAGACTACATTTTCGTTACCCTTGGCACTGGCATCGGCGGGGCAGCGATTATCGACAAGAAGGTTTTCAAAGGTGGCGGCGGCAACGCTATGGAGCCGGGCCACGTGCCTTCGCGCCATGGTCGGGTACTGGAGCGCAACATCGGTAAGGTGGAATTACTGCTGATGGCCACCGAAATGCGCGCCGCCTACAAAGGCGAAACGCGACTGCCCAACGACGGCACCATTTCCACTACCGGGTTGGTGGCTGCCGCCGCTAGGGGCGACGAACTGGCCCTGCGCATTTTCGACGAAATGGGCGCAATGCTCAGCGACGGATTGGTAGCGATGATTCGTATTCTGGACATTACCACCATCCTCATCGGTGGTGGTATCTCGGCTTCCTTCGATTTCCTGCTGCCCGCCGTCAATCGGCAGTTGGAATACTGGCTCACGCCGCACTACCTGAAAAACCTATCCGTCAAACGAGCCACGCTGGCTAACGACGCGGGGCTGCTGGGAGCGGCTTCGTTGTGTTTTGAATAACGAATCAACGAGTCCTCTTTGCTCGCTTGGTCGCTGCCCTTATGGGGTTAGTAGCCACTGCAATTTTTCGGTGAACCTTCTCGAAACCTTGCCCATTCACCGTCATGATTAACCTCCTTCTTATCTTCCTCGGCGGTGGCTTAGGTAGTTTGGCCCGCTACGGCGTAGGGCGCGGGATGGCGGCGTACTCGGTCAACCTTCCCTACGGTACCTTAGCCGCCAACGTGCTGGCTTGCTTGATCCTGGGCTCTTTAACAGGTTGGATGGCGTTGCGCGAGTCCGAAGTGGCGTTGCACTACCGTGCCTTCCTGGCGGTGGGCTTTTGCGGTGGATTCAGTACCTTTTCCACGTTCAGCAACGAAACGCTGGCGCTGTTGCTGAACGATCGCTGGGGCGACGCCGTTTTTAATATCGGACTGAGCGTAGTTCTCTGCCTGTTGGCGTCATTTTTGGGGTTATGGCTGGGAAAAACGATGGTCTGATTTTTTTGATATTAAAAACTATGTGACTTGAAACCTATGAAAAAGCTACTTGCGTTATTTTTCGTCCTCGCTACCAGCGTAATCTACACGAGCTGCCAACTGGCGGGCGGAGCCGATAATTTCACCGCTCCCCAAAACTTTCGCGATTACTGGTACAACGGTCAGGCCGAAATTAGCCGCTACAAGCTGGAACAGGTCCAGTATGGCGCGATTAATCCCGGCGAGGCAGTGTTGATTTTCGTAACGGAAGACTTTCGCACCGACACTCAGGTCAAACTTGAATCCGACGCAAAAGACAAGGCTACCTCGGTACTCAAACTCAATTCCCTTCGCCGTTTCGTAACGGGGATTTACGACTACTCGCTGTACAGTTCGGTTTTTACGCCCATCGACACCAAAAAGTACGAGCATAGCCAGAAAGTCACGATGTCGTCGCAGGATTGGTGCGGACAGGTGTATACGCAACTTAATCTGGACGGTGGTAAGTACGACGTGATGAAACGATCGTATTTCGAAAAAGACGCTACGGAAGACTTCAAGATCGACGCCGCCTGGCTGGAAGACGAAATCTGGACGCGGCTACGGATGGATCCGCAAGCCTTGCCAAAGGGCGAAACTCAGGCTATCCCGGCAGCCTACGCCGCCCGCATCGCCGGACAGACGCTGGAACCGCAGAAAGCAGTGGGTACTTTGGCCGATTATGCCGGCGATGCTTTTACCGGAAATGCCCTACGGCAATATTCCCTGAACTACCCCGATGCCCAGCGCGAGTTGCGGATTGTTTTTGAAAAAGCTTTCCCCTACGATATTGCGGGCTGGGAAGAAACTTATCCCTCACGCGGCAAGACGCTCACAACCCGTGCCGTCAAAACTGAACAAATCCGCTCGGATTACTGGTCGCACAATGCGCCCGGCGATACGACGCTACGAAATCAATTGGAAGTGAAGGGGTTCT
This sequence comes from Persicitalea sp., assembly GCF_041751555.1. Taxonomy (NCBI): domain Bacteria; kingdom Pseudomonadati; phylum Bacteroidota; class Cytophagia; order Cytophagales; family Spirosomataceae; genus Persicitalea; species Persicitalea sp. The sequence goes on from NZ_JBGSXF010000385.1 coordinate 13,736, forward strand.
GATCTAGTTGAAAGTACCTTTCTATGCCAGGACTGAGTCGGGTCTGCCGACTTCGTCGAACGTGATATTGGAAAGCTTTCCCAAGTAACCCGATTTATTGGGTCGAATCGTAATGTTTTCGACGATTTGTTGAATTTCCTCAACCGTGACGCGGCGATGAGTTGGCCTCATCGTTCCACCCACTTCACCCGCTTTCGCAGCCGGATCCCATTGGTACTCGGCATCCACCAATGTGCCTCGCGGAGCCATGATAGGCGGCGGACTGCCGCTGCCCCGGTAGTCGAGTCGGGCGGGATGGTCGAGTCCCATCCCGTGGCCAAACTCGTGCGCCGCCGTGGTAGATTGGCCCAGTTGGTCACTCACGATCCAGTGACCCACGTTGTCACCCAAGCCGAAACCCATGAATGAGCGCGTGACAATGTTCTCCTTTTCCAGCCGGATAAAGTTGTTTAGGTAGTCGTCGTTCCTGGCGATGAGTCGGATTGTTTCTTCTATCGTGAGTAGGGCATACTCGATGACGAAATAGACCTGGTACGTCTCTTCTCCCACCTTGACCTTCGCCTTGGGTTCGTTGTACATCCGGTTGATTTCCTCCATGACAGCTCGTGCCACTTCGGGCGTGGCTTCCGAGCCGTAGAAAACCAGTCGGGCCTGAATATGGACGATTTTTTGGATGTTGTCGAAGTGGGCGGTAGCGGCCATTTGCGTCTGAGGTCAGGCTTTTTTATGAAAATAAAGCGAATTACGTCAATTCGATCGTTCAAACAAAAAGGGTAAAAATCGGTCAACTGCGTCCTTAGAGTATGGAAAGGCATCAAGTTATTCAACACTGGTTTACCGTACCTTAAAAAAAACCATTACTTATCCCACTCACTTTCAAAATTTCCAATTCATGAAAAAGCAACTCTTCATGCTACTGTTTTGCGCAGCGGCGACGCTCGGTAGCTCATTGCACGCCCAAAGACTCGAAAGCTTCGAGGTCACCGACGCCTGGAAAGCCGAGATCGAAAAAGTGGCCCCGGCCAAAACTACCTTTCCCACTAAGAAAAAGCACAAAATACTGCTCTTCTCGCTCTTCACGGGCTTCAACCACTGGGTAGTTCCGCACACCGCTGCCGTAATCGAAACGCTGGGCGCGAAAAGCGGTGCCTTCGAGGTAGTTTCGAGCAACGACATCGCGATGTTCGAGAAAAGCACACTCAAACAGTTCGACGCCGTGGTGCTGAACAACAACTGCTCCATCGGCACTCACCGCGATTTGTTTCGCGACAAGGTGAGCGAAGACAAGTCGCTCTCGGAAGACAAGGTAGTTGCCAAAGCCAAAGAATTGGAAGAGAACCTGCTGAATTTTGTGAAAAAGGGCGGCGGCCTGATGGCCCTGCACGGTGGCATCGTGATGCAGAACAAGTCGCTTGAGTTCAGTGAGATGATGGGCGGTAGTTTCAACTATCATCCTACCCAACAACCCCTTAACGTGCGCCTCGCCGATTCCCAGAATCCTCTGGTGGAAGCTTTCGATGGCAACGGTTTCACCCACGTGGACGAGCCCTATATGTTCAATGTCGCATACGAAAAGATGAATTTTCGACCCTTGTTGTACGTAAATACCAGCGAAATTGAAGGCTTAAAGGGCGACAATCCTGAGGACAAAAAGTACATTTCCTGGATCAAGCGCTACGGCAAGGGACGGGTTTTCTATGCTTCGCCCTCGCACAACGCCCATAGTTATACCGAGCATCCTGCATTGCTCAAATTCCTGCTCGACGGAATGCAGTAC
>NZ_JBGSXF010000386.1:0-13222 GCF_041751555.1 Persicitalea sp.
TGCAGGTACACTCCAAAATCGAGGCAGTCAATAAGTTTTTGGGGCGGTAGTTGACCCCAAAAATCATACAAACAGCATATTGTGAGTGGCTCTCCCGCCCGGTAGTTTTGCAACGTTGATTAATGGTAATCAATGACACAAAACAACCTTATTATTATGAAAAAGCTCATTGTTTTTCTGTTTGTAGTCTCGGCCTTCACCGCTTGTAAAACCAAAGATCCCGTACCCAAAACGCCCGCCGAAGCTGTCGCTGGTACTTACAATCTGACTTCCTTCAAGTTCGGGTCGGGTGCCGATGTACTGGACATCCCTAAAATGCCCTTCACGCAGGCGGGCAAAACCATTTCGGGTACCATCGACCTCACAAAAGTTGCGGATGACATGGTGGACATGGAAATAACGCTGAAATTTACGGGCGATCAACCCGAAACGCTGGATCTCGAAGGTTTGGAGGTCAGAAAGAAAGGCGAAGCTTATGGACTCTACGTGGACGGCGAGTTGGTTGCCGATGCCGATGGCCAGAACATCATTTTCAACTACTTAGGACTTTCGCTTCTGATTTGAAATACGATTAAATTTACTGGATGTTACAGAAAAAAGAATACATAGAGTACTTGCTGAGCACGCCGTTCAACTACACCTGCACCAACCTAGCCGACCACAAGCCCAACCTCTGCCACGACTCGGTCAGCGATTTCCTGCGGCGTGAACGCTTCACGCCCTCGCAGTTGTGGGCTTCGGTCGCTCCCCACATCGAGGATTCGGAAACCTCGGTCGTCATCGCCGACGACAGCATACAGAACAAGCAGTATTCCAATTTTATCGAACTGGTCAAGCGACAATACTCGGGCAATGAACATGGTACAGTCAAGGGTATCGGTTTGGTCAACCTGGTTCACTCTTCGGGGAACGACGGCGACTTCTGGCCCATCGACTACCGCGTCTACAGTCCCGAGGACGACGGCAAGACCAAGAATGATCATTTCCAAGAGATGTTCATGCATTTGGTGACCCACAAGCAGCTCAAAGCCAGGACGATACTCTTCGACACCTGGTACGCCTCGGTGGACAACCTCAAACTCATTCACCGCAGCGGCTGGACTTTCTTCACCACACTGAAGAGCAACCGCCTGGTGAACCTTGACCCGGCCGTCGGCTACCAGCACCTGGACGAGTTGTGCTTTGACGAACTCTCGTTGGTCAAAGGACTGACCGTCAAGCTGAAAGAATGCCCCTTCATGGTAAAACTGTTCAAGATGGTCGCCCCAAACGGCGACATTGACTGGGTCATCACCAATGACCTTGACCACGCTGTAAACCTGTTCGTCGCTGAGATCAAGAACGACAACAGGTGGCAAGTGGAGGAATTCCACAGGGGCTTCAAGCAGTTAACGGGTTCGGAAAAGTGCCAGTGCCGCAAGGCCCGATCGCAGCGCAATCATCTGGCCTGCTGCTATCATGCATGGGTTTCTCTCAAAGTCAAAGCCAAGCAGATGAAGACCACCATCTACCAAGTTAGGCAAGGCCTGTTCACCGACTACTTGGTTCAACAACTGATGTATCCTACTATTCATGCTGTTTAAGCGAAAGTCCTAAAAGTAATGGCCTAAATTTTCCTGAAAAGTTATCAAGCGGTAATCTTGACCCGGTAAGCAATCGTATTCCAGAAAAAAAAATCGCCAAAAAGAGAGGCAAATATGATCTCAAATTATTGTGTCGGATTTATACAGTCGATGCAGCATGTCCATTTACAGCATTCTGAAAGGGGGGATCTGATCAAGTACTTCTGTGCTTTGTTGAAAAAATAAAGGCGGGCCGCACACTTGCAGCCCGCCTTTTAAAAGCAGGGATTCCTGAAATAAGTCTTGTCCTTACTGCTTGTTGACGCGCACGACACCCTGGCGGTTGTTGCCATCGATAGCCCGAATCAGGTAGGTGCCTGTGGGCTACACGGTTAGGACGAACAATGTTTTACTGCCTACTCATACATCCCCTCCGCCTTCGCCAACTCATAAAAAAATCCCCCCAACTTCTCCGTCAAATCCTTGAAAAATTGCTTTCCCTTCGCCGCCGTAGCTTTTCGGGGATCGCCGATGCCCGTGTCGGCCGTTACCTGCGACCATTTGCGCTCGCTCCATGCCCAGCCCTCGCGGAAGGCGGCGACGGTGTGTTGTTTGGCCGCGCCGTCGCCCGCTTCTTCTAGGGGAAGTACCAGGTCGGGCCGCAGGTGCAGCATCACGCTGGTTTCGAGTTCGTCGGCGTGGTCACCTTTTTCTTCAAAGTACCCTTGGCGATCCAGAATATTGAACCAAAAACAGAAGCTAAGGTGCATCCGGGGGTACTTTACGCCCAGCTCGCGCAAAATGGGTTTGAAGTCATTGCCGCCGTGGCTGTTCAGTACCACTAGCTTGCGGATTCCCTGCCGGTCGAGGACTTCCACGAGGTCGTTCAGCACGGCGAGTTGGGTGCTGGGGTGCATATTGAGGTCGAGGAGGATGTCGGTCTGCCCGCTGTTGACGCCGAAAGGTACCGTGGGTAGTACGACGACCTTGGCACCCCATTCCCAGGCAATGCGGGCCGACTCGGCGGCAATGTGGTCGGCTTCATATACATCGGTGCCGTAGGGCAGGTGGTAGTTGTGGGCTTCGGTCGCGCCCCAGGGCAGGATAGCCAGCTCGAACTTTTCTTCTTGGAGGGCTTTGTAGTTGGTTTCGGCTAGGAGGTAGGGTTTCATTTAGTTGAGCGTTGAGAGTTGAGCTGTATGGCCCCACAGGATTGAAGGTATGAATTGAGGCGTAATTTTAGTGAAAGCTGCCAGTAATTCCGAACTTTGCCAATTACGTGGTACAACAATCTGCTCCTTTGTTGTCATTCTGAGCGGAGCCGAAGAATGCCCCTTTGATATGAAAACCTTCCTCAAAATACTCGCTGGAATTCTGGTCGCTTTGCTGCTTTTTGTGGCGAGCGCCGTTACCACGATCGATTACACGCCTTACCGTGAGATGGACTACTACCGCGCGTGGAAAGATAATATTGGCGCGGTGCGGGTGGTGGCGGACACTACGGGGCAGCCGTTGCGGGCGGGCTGGGCCAAGGCCAATATTACGCCGCCGCAGCCCGGCCCAATGGCAGGCTACGGCAATCGCTGGGGTAAGCCCTACGAAAGCGTTCATGATTCGGTGTACGTAAGGGCGATTTTTTTAGATAATGGATTGACGCAGGCGGCGATCGTGGCGGCGGATTTGCTCATTGTGCCGCCCACCGTTACGGAGGCTTTGAAAAAGCGGTTGCCGGAAGTGGGCCTTACCTTCGGGCAGGTTTATCTCGGAGCCACGCACAGCCACAGTAGCATCGGCGGCTGGGGCGATACGATCACAGGCGAACTCTTCGCGGGCGACTACGACCCGGCGGTCGTCGAGCGCATCGCCGATGCCATGATTCAGGCTATTCAGCGGGCCAAAAGTACTCGGCAAACAGTAGAAATGGGATATATGCAGGTGCAGGACACGACGGATATCCGCAATCGCCTGACGGGGGAGCGGGCCACCATCGACCCCTGGGTGCGCAACCTGCAACTACGCGGAGCCGACGGGCGCACGGCGCTGCTCAGTTCCTACGCCGCGCACTCCACTACGCTGGGTTCCAGTACGATGTCCCTCTCGCGTGACTACGCCGGGGCACTGGTGGACTCGCTGGAAGACGGCGAGGCGGACTTTGCGCTTTTTTTGGCCGGGGCCGTGGGCAGCATGGGGCCGCAGGGAGATACCGAAAGCGAGTTTACACAACTGTCCAGCGTATCCGACGGCGTAGAAACGGCCATTCAATCAAAGCTGGGTGTCCTAAATCCCCAATCCGTCAATATTTTAGAATCCTTCACGGTAGCCCTGCCGCTGCGGGAGCCTACCCCGCGTCTCAACACAACCTGGGCGCTGCGTCCGTGGGTGTTCCGATGGGCGTTTGGCGATTACCCATCATTCGTGAAGGCCCTGCGCGTGGGCAATGTGCTGCTGGTAGGCTTGCCCTGCGATTTTTCTGGTGAACTTATGGCGGAGCTTACTAAATACGCCAATGCCCGTGGCCTGCACTTGATGGTAACCAGCTTCGACGGCGCCTATGCAGGCTACATCACCGCCGACCGCCACTTTGATAAAAACCTCTACGAAACTGTAACCATGAACTGGTTCGGCCCCTACAACGGGGCGTACTTTTCGGAAATCGTGCGGGATGTAATTGATAAAATGGATTTTTAGGATTTATAATGAATCGTCAAAACTGTAATATCGTCGAATTGGTCCTCTTCGCCGATGAAGTCTTTCAATTTTGCTAACAGGCTGTCATTGATTTGTTTGGGCCTTTCTTCGCCGGATAATTGTTGCAAATGCTCCTCCAATTTTTTAAAACCGTAGCGTTCATTTTCTCGGTTATTGGCGTCGGTGGCACCATCGGTATAGAGAAAGAATGTGTCGCCGTGCGCCAGTTGCAAGGTTTGCGGCGTGTAGGCGTAGTCCTTGTCAATGGCCAGAGCCAGACCACCGTGCTTTTCGACTGTTTCAACCGTGCCATCCTTCCGGCGAATAAGCATCGGCTCGTGGCCGGCGTCAATGTACTCTACCAGGCCTGTTTTCAGGTTGATGATGCCCATGAATGCCGTCACGAACATGAAGGAGTTGTTGTTCGTACTTAGAAAATGATTTACCTGCCGCACCTCGTCCGTTAGATTTTCGTAGGTAGGACTCAAAAAATGGCTCTTGACGATGGCTTTCGTAATCGCCATGAACAGTGCGGCCGGAATGCCCTTGTCCGATACATCGCCGATGATGAAAAACAGGTGATCTTCATCCAATAAAAAATAATCGAACAGGTCGCCGCCTACTACCTTGGCAGGTTCCAAAAAAGCATGGAGGTCGATGTCGAGGCGGTCGGGGAATGGCGGCGACTCCTTAGGCAGCATCGACTGCTGGATTTCCTTAGCGATGTCAAGATCGTTTTTTATCGCCACGAGTTGGTCGCGCTCTTGTTGGAAAAGCTTGACCATATTGATGTGCTCGATCGTTTTATTGATCGTGATCTCCAGATCCTCGAAGTTGATGGGTTTGGTAATGAAATCGTACGCACCGCGATTCATGGCGACGCGAATGTTGTCCATGTCTCCGTAGGCCGATACCATAACGGCCTTCAAAGCCGGATTTTTTCGCTCGTTGACCATCGATAGGAAAGTTAGCCCATCCATTTCAGGCATATTGATGTCCGAAAGGATAAGGGCTATGTCTTCGTGTTGGTCCAGCTTTTCGAGGGCTTCGATGCCGTTGTGGGCAAAGACAAATTCAAACTGCTTGTCGCGGATCTGCTTTCGAAACCGCTGCGAGATGAGCATTTCCATGTCCAGCTCGTCATCTACGTTTAAGATTTTCATAGGAATAATAATTTTGAATGAGTGAATGAGTGATTGAGAGAATGAAAAAAATGAATTCCGAGTCTAGTATTCACTAATTCTCTCAATCACTCATTCCAAGTTGATAGGTAGCTCGATAATAAACTCCGTAAACTCACCCGGCTCGGTGGTTACGCTTAATTGGCCTTTGTGCGTTTCGACGATGGTTTTCAGGCTGAGGGAAAGACCAAGTCCGGTGCCTTCGCCGGGAGGTTTGGTGGTAAAAAAGGCATTAAACACTTTATTCACCAGTTCGTCGGGGATGCCGACGCCGTTGTCGCGAATCTTGATTTCAATGCCACCCTCGTGGCGTACCGATCGGACGGTAATGCGCGGCACGTAGTCTGGATTGGGCGGGGCTTTGCGCTTTTCATTCACGGCGTAGCAGGCGTTGTTGATCAAATTGATGATAACACGAACGAACTCGTTGGGCATGAGGTTTACATGGCCCACATTCGGGTCAAGGTCGAAAGTGAACGACACATTGAATTCCCGGTCGTGGGCACGGACACCCTGGTAGGCTAGTTTTGTGAACTCTTCGAGCATTTGGTTGAGGTCGGTAGGTGCGAGCTGCCGATTGTCGTCGCGGGTCTGGTCCAGCATACTCTGCGCGATGCGCTCCGCTCTACTGCCGTTTTCGTAAATACGCGTCAGATTGGTTTCCACCATACCCGCGAGTTCATCCAACTCATCCAAGTCCTCCGATGCGGACTCCGTTCGCATCTTCTCCAGCATTTCCTTCATTTCTGCCACCAAATCGAGCGCCAGCCGCGAAAAGTTGTTGACAAAATTGACAGGATTTCTGATTTCGTGCAGGATACCCGCCGTAATTTGTCCAATTCCGGCCAGCCGATTCTGCTGCGTAAACCGTTCCCGTGCTGCCTCAATTTCCTGACTCAATCGCTGAACTTCTTCCGTCAGCAAAGCATTGGCTCGTCTTGGGTCTTCCTGTTGGCTTATTGTTTCCATAGTCATAACGTTTATCTGTTTTCGCAACTTTAGGGTTTCGTGGGTTAAAAGGTCAATGATGTTGACGGTTAGTTGTTCAGATCAACTCCGGCACTTCCGCCAAAGTCAATAAGTAGGTAGCATAATGATTACCTCTGCGTACTGACCTTCTTCCGATTCTATCTCGATCAGCCCCCGGTGGAGTTCGACGATGTCCTTGCTCATGTACAGGCCCAGACCCGTGCCTTTGGAAGTGGGCTTGGTAGTAAAGAATGGGCTGAACATTTGCTCCATCTCTTTTTTTGGTACCCCCTTCCCATTGTCCTTGAATCGGATAACTACCTTATTTTTAATTGTTTTGGACGTTATCTGCAACTGAGGAAGATAACCTTTTTCCACTTTTTCTCTTTCAAGCGTAGAGTAGTAAGAATTACTAATGATGTTGCCGATTACGCTGCCCATTTCGGTGGGCAGGACTCGCACTTTGGGCGAGGGGATTTCGAGGGCGTAGGTTATCTCAAGTTCGGTTTGTTCTTCGCGGGTTTCACTGCGTAGTTCCTGATAGGCAGACTTTGCTTTGCCTTCCAGGAAGGTATTCAGGTCGGTTTCCAGAAAATCGGTAGACTTTTCCTTCAGGAGCCGCTGCATGTCTTTTACGATGCGAGTCGTGCTATTACCGTGTTCCTTAATTTTCACTAAGTTCATTTTTAGCATTTCCAGGTCGCCGAAGTAGTCGTCGGCTACCTCCGCGGGCAACTGGCTGTCTTTCGTGGGAACCAGTTCTACGATCTCCTCGATGAGCTCGTTCGATGACTCCGAGAAATTGTTGATGTAGTTCAGCGGGTTCAGGATTCTATCCACGATGCCTCGCGTGAGCTGACCGACGGACGCTAGCCGTTCTTGTCGTATAAGTTCGTCCTGCGCCACTTTCAGGTTGGAAAGTGTCGTTTCAAGATTTTCCAGAATCTTAGTCTTGATGAAAGCCGCGATGAGGTGTTCTTTCAAATTGCGGATCATGTCGAAATCCTTTTGGTCGAAGGCGTTGGCGCGGGTAGTGTTTTCCAGCGTGATGAAGCCCTCCACGTGACCTTCGACATTGATGACGATCGTGATCAGCGATTTTGGTTCCGCTAACGTATCCAGGGCATTACCCATCGGTATGAAGGGCGCGTCGCTGCGAGCATACACATCCTCTGCCCGTTCAACAGCATTGTTAAGGTAGCGTTCCTCGGCCTGTTGCAGAGTCAGTTGCAGCGGTTCCAATTGTGCGAGGTCGAGATTACCATACGCCGCCTTGAAGCGGAAACTGCTGGACTCCTGATCGTAGATCAGTGCCGTGGCGCTCTCCATATTGCGGATAATGTCAAGCCTGGCCAGCACAGTCTCAAACAGACTGGTAAATTCGATCTCGGAGTTGATAGACTGCACGATCTGGTCGATTTTCTCCAGTTGGTCGTTTTTGGATCCCAGTTCTTGCGACTGTTCTTCCAACTCCTCTTTTTGGCTGAAAATCTCTTCGGTGCGTTCCTGAATCATGCTTTCGAGCAGGTCTTTTTCCTTCACCAAAGCCCGTAATCGCCACCGAATGAGGAAATAAAGGATGGTAGTCAATACGATGAAATACAGCAGGTAAGCCCACCACATCAGGTACCACGGCTTAGCAACCACAAACTCGAAGACCGATTCCTCGCTTTCCAATTCATAGATGTTCTTGGCCTTCACCCGAAACCGATAGCGGCCCGGCGCGAGATTAGTGTATTCCTTGCGGTTCTGCGCCGTCCAGTCCGACCAAGTGTCGTCATAGTTTTCCAGTATGTACTTGAAAACCAACTCTTCCCCCACGTTAAAACTTGTGGCTGAGAATGCGAAGCTAATGTCGTTCAAGGCGTAGGCGATGCGCGTACGCTCCGGGTTCAGCACTGAGTTTTTCAGCGTGACATCGCCCTTTCGATAGCCATTGAATGCCAGCGTGTCGGCTTTCAAGTTGATTTTGCGCAGCAAAGCCGGGTATGATTTCAGGTAGTCATCGGGCTGTCCCAGGTCAAAGCGGATGGCTCCGTCCGGTCCGCCAAACCACACCAGGCTATCGGCGTCGGGATAGATGACGTCGAAGCTGCGGTCGGAAAAGGCACGGAACGGCTGTGTGACCGGCTGGTAGCCGTTTTGACTTTTTTTGTAATAAGTGATGAATTTCTCGTCGCCACGCGTGGTCCAGAAATTGCCATTTTGGTCGGGAACGATGCCGCCCTTCCAGTAATTGGCCGCCGTACTGTCAGTTTGAAAAAGATTGTGGGGCTCAAATGCGTCCTTCTGCGCGCTGTAGCGGAACGTGCCGTTTTTGTTCCAGGCGATGAGGCCCTCCGGGCTATTGACGATCTTGTTGTACAGTAGCGTCGACAAGCCATCGGCCTTTGTATAAAGTTTGCGTTGGCCGGCTTGGGCGTCGGTGCGGTACAGGCCTTTCGACAACGTTTCGAGCCAGATATGACCGTCGTTGTCTTCACTAATGCCCACGATCTGATCGTCGATTCCCGGTACCTGGCGGTAGCTGTTGCGGGCCAGATCCAGAATGCCCAACCCGTTTTCCAAACCCACAAATACTATTCTGGGATTGTTGCGCAGTGGATGCAGACATAGTGCAAAATCGCGGGAAAGCGACTGCGCTGATGTTCCGTTGATCCGGTATATGCCCTTGCTCGTGGCGGCCAGCAATGCGCCGTTGGCCTCTGCTATGTAAAAGCAACTGGCGTTTAGTCCGCCAACTGAACCGACCCTTAATCCATCGAGAATATACAGACCGTTCAACGTGCCGACGTACATGCGGTCCCGGTAGCGCATCAGGTGGTTCACCGCGCCCTTGACACCCACGGCCTCGTCGAACACCGACATGGGCGACGGAATATCTACTTGCGCAATACCGTTGTTCAGGGCTAGCCACAGCACCCCTCCCCGACCCTGAAACAGGCTGTTCGCTTGAGTATCTTCAAATTCTTTGCCCCGTACGATCTGCAAGATGCGTCCGTCCCGATCAAGCAGGGCGATGCCGCCCTGTAGGGTAGCCATCGCAAAGGTGTTGTCGTCGAGCCGTAACCCCGAACTTATTTGATTAGTACTTAGGTAGCCGTTGGCCGGGGCATTGAAGCGACTCATCAAATTGTTGGAAATCTTGAAAAGCCCCTGATTGCTGGTAGCCACCAGGATATTCTGCGCGTCATAAGGTAACACGGTAACGATGTCGAGCAAGGCAGGTAGTTGTGGCGATAGCGTCACGGGAAGGATTTTATTGCCGTCAAATAGTCCCAGGCCGCGTTTTTTCTGGTAGAAATAAATCTGCCCTTGTACGAAGTAGGCCGATAGAATAAGGTCTTCGGTATGCCATTTCCGAACGAGCCGCTTGTTCCAGAGGTAGATGTCTTTTTTGCCAATGAAATAAATTCCTGCCTGTGTCCCGACGATGCTGATAATTTCGCCGAAGGGCGTGGCTATGCGTTCGCTCAGGCTGGCGAAATTCAGTGTCCCCTTTGCGTCAGGTTTCAAGTACCCGAATTCGCCGTTGGCGCCAACAAAAATCCGGCCTGCGTTGTCGAGGTAGAGGGAGGATACTTTACCGTAATTCGTCGTCGTGATTGTCCGCCAGGCGGTGCCGTCGTATTCCAGCACGCCCGCGAAATTACCAAAGTACATTAGCCCGCGCTTGTCCTGGACAATCGCGAAATTCTGGCCATGGGCGTTGTATTCCTTCGCCGAATGTACTTCTGCCAATGGATTGCCGATTTCGCGGTTAGCCACCTCATCCTGCCCGGAAGCTGGCCCCCACGCCACGAGGACGCTCAGGAACAATGTCCAGCGAAGCAAGCGGGCGGTATAGGGGAGGGGGACGGGCATTTTTTTAAAGGTCTAAAAGTTGAAGGGTCGCAGTATTTGAACCTTCGGCTGTTTCAATACTTTGGCAGATTTTGAGATGAAAGGTGTCGTTTTGGGATTGCATGGTTTGGTGTAGTTCCCTATAGCGGATTGGGTTTTGGCGGTAGAGAGCTTTCAACGCGGTTCTGGCAATGATTTCTTCGGGCGAAATAGCGTGGGCGGCGAGCGTAAGCGTGTGATCCGTTTCGCGTTGGGCCAGGGTCGCCAGGGCGGTAGCGCGAAGCCGGGCCGTGATGCGGGAAAAATGGTTATTGGCGATATCCTTCAATCGCTCCTCGGTCGGCAGACTGATTTGGGCGAAGTGTTCGGCGCTGCGCTTCAGCTTTTCAGACAGGGGCTGGTCCTCGAAGAGCGGGATCAGTTTGTCCTTCCATTCTTCGGGCAGCGTCATATTCATCACTTCCAGCAGGTAACCGAAGGTTTCGCGGTCGTTATCGAGTAATAGTCTACTCACATCTTCAAAGCGTTGATTGCCTGGCAACAGCGACAGAAGTGTGAAAATCTTGGGCAGAACTTGCCGTTTCTCGCTTTCGAGAGCGGTCTGGATCGGTGATTCTTCGTCGTATTCTTCTAGGTCGTGCTGCGCAGCCAGTAGCCACACCAACAGCCCAATGCGGGCGTCTATTTCGGCAGCGACCCCGCCGCGTTCGGTGAGTGTGACCTGGTAGTCCAAGTGAGCCAGTGCACTATACACCTCGTCGCGGATCGCAGCTTCGGGATGGTGCATGAGCGGGCGCAGTAGCTTGGTGGCTTTCGGGCCGCCGATTTGCCGAATGAGTCGGATGAGGCGTGTTTGTAGTCGTAAGTTGCCCGCTGCCCGGTCGAAGCTGCGGCTCAATTCTCGTACTACGGCGTCGCGCCCGCCGCCTTCGCCCGATCCCAGCAGCCCGTAAGCTGCCGCCTCGTGCGAGTCTTCGGAATCGAGCTGCGCGATTAGCAGCGGCCACAGTTCTGCGCTGCGCACCGATCCGGCAGCAATCATCGCCGCGTTTTTTACGTCGATAGCCTCGTCGGACATGAGCCGCGCGAGGTGGCGGAATGCGTAGTAGCGTCCCGACTCGCCCAGCATTTGTGCGGCCAGAATGCGGTCGTGTTCGTGGGCCGAATCGGCTAGTTTTAGGATAAACTCGAAACTGCTGCGCTCATAATTCAGGGTTGACTTTTTACGAGCCGCCAGGCGGTTCGCTAACCCGAGGTAGGCGTCGCCGCTATCAGGGATCGGCGAAGCACCAAAATCTCCTTCATCCACAACCAGCCTTGACCCAGTGACGGGTTTTGCCAGCGTGGCCCGCAGGACGCCTCGGTACTGATTCTGCACTTTCATGGACGCGTAAACCCAACCAGCCAGAATCAGCAGGAAGAAGGCGGCAATCTCAACCGTTCCTACGAATGGCATACTCGTGAGAATTAGTAAAATGACACCCGGTACGATGTTGCCCAAAGCCTTGGGCCCGCCCTCAATGCGGCTCTGCACGTTGGCTCGCTCCGGGCCGGGAATGGGCTGCATCAAGACCTGAAAGGAAGGTTCGTTTACGGATTTTCGTACTGAACTCATGAAAAAGCGACTCAGGACTATGAAAGCGAAGAAGAGGGATGTGGTGCCAAAAATCGTCCCATAGCCCACCGCCAACCCCAGGCTGAAAAGCAATGTGAGCGGGAGCAATGCAATGCCCAACGTAAGGCCAAATTTGCTGATGACCTTGTTGTACAAAACTGTTTTGATCAAAAACTCCAAAAGGGCGCAGAAACCGAAAAAAGTACCGAGGAATCCCGCCAGCAGTTCTTTGTCAGGAAAGACGTTCTTTGACTCGACGGCGAACATAAAATCCACGAAAAATAAACCCACAACCGGTAGCATCGCTAACAAAAATACCAGCAGGTAGTATGGATTGGCCAGAAACCTCCGCCAACTGCGCGTGTCGTCCGTGGTGGTGGCTCTTTCGCCCGTAGCTTCCTTTGTTTCTTGAACCACAGAAAGTTGCCTGGGAAAACGCCGCACGATCAGGCTCATAAGTACGATGCAGCCAACTACCGCTCCCGCTGAGATGTACAGCAACTGGTCAGTCGCCAGGAATTTGAGCAATAAAGGCACCGAGAAAAAACTGAGGATGGACGATACTACCTCACCCGTGCTGATGAGGCCGTACAGTCGCTTGGCCTGCTGAATGTCGAAGATTTTGGAAGCTGTGGACCAGAACGTGATACCGTTGACAAATACAAACACACGATTCCAAACGAACAGAAAGAAAAGCAACCATTTGATGTTGCTGAACTGATACATTATCAGCAGCACCGAAACGGAAATCATCAGAAAATAAATCAGGCCATTAGCCAGCTTGAAGAACTGAATTTTCTGTTGCACATAACTCGTTACAGCGCCCAGCCCGTACACAACCAAGCCGCCCGCAATGTACGCTTTAGGTAACATCGTGCGCTCGAAGGAGATCAGGAAAAGCGAGGTGGTGGCCGTATAGAAAATCGCCACCGCCACGCCCATACAGAACGAGTAACCGACGAACAAGCCGACGGTTTTCTTTTCTTCCTCCTTGAGGTCTAGTAGGCGATATAGTTTTTTTGTAAAAAGTATCTGAACTGATAGTTGAAAGTGATCGGATTGGGAATGCTCGGGGAGATAGAAACGAATTAATTAAGATTCATTTTCATGACAAAAAAAGGGCGGTCAGGCATCTCGGGAATACTGGGTAGTTCATCGAGCATTTCGAAGCCTTTGCGACGGAGCGATTGTATGCGGACGAGCTGCGGAAAGCCTATAATCACTTCCGCACCCAGCGCTTTGGCGCTTTCAATTCTGATGGCATCTAACTGACCAGACAGCCCATGACCCCGGTATTCGGGTGCTACTACCAAACGGTTGAGAGACGCGAGTTTTCTGCTTTCAAAATGTCGCTGGTGTTCGGG
>NZ_JBGSXF010000387.1:0-2187 GCF_041751555.1 Persicitalea sp.
TTAATCACTGCGGTAAAAATTGAAATTATCCGTATATTCGGACACGCTTTTTTATCAACACAACTTTTCCCGCCCGTGCCGCGACGAATCTCCCCTTGCTTTCATGTTACAAAGTACCTGATTTTTGTTTTATTCGTCACCCTCGGTTGTAAAAAAGTAAAGCAGGAAGACGCCGCTATACCTTCTACTGCCCTCAACGGGATGATGGCGAATACCGACAGCCTGGTCGGGCGCGCCGAGTACCTGGCCACGCCTTTCGTCACGGCGGGCGACAGAGTCTATATGATCGGCGCCCAGAACGGGCAGTTTCCCGATCTGGGCTGGCACGTTAAAGGTGAAATGGGCGGCGTGTGGGATCACCCAATCAAACTATTGGATGGCTTTACGGCCTCCCTCAGCCTGGGCGAAAAATCCATTTGCCTGGATCAGGCAGAGACGTTTATTAATTATCCCTTTGCCAATAAGCACATCTTTCCACTTCCCGACCAAGAACTGAGAGTGGAACGCTTCCAGTTCGTACCCGACGGGCAAGAGGCAGTGACTGTAGAATACCTGCTATATAATGACGGGTCGGAAGTCCAAAAATTGACCTTCGAATGGACGGCTTACACCGACCTGCGCCCGACCTGGCTGGGAGATAGCACCGGGATGGAGAATGCCGTAGACTTTGCCCTCTGGGACGATGATCGCCGTGCCTGGGTGGCTAAGGACAGTCTCAACAGTTGGTACGTCATGGTCGGTTCGACCACCGAATCCGTCTCTCACGGCAAGCCTACTGCCGCCTGCACCTACCAACCCATCGGAAAAGGCACCCGCGTAGCCACGGTCTTTGCCCTGGAAATCCCGCCCCATGGCGCAGTAAGTCTGCCGATCACCATCGCGGGTTCGTACAAATCGCTCGACGCCGTGCGCGAAACCTACGCCAGCGCCGGGCGAGACGCCGTTAAAAATCTGAAGGCTAAGATGGAGCGCTACGCCGGCATCGCCGCCAAAACCAAGCTGACGATTCCCGACAAGAAACTACAAACTGCCTTCCGTTGGGTGAAGTACAATACCGACTGGCTCGTGCGCGACGTGCCGCAACTGGGCCGCGGACTGTCGGCCGGCTTGCCCGACTACCCTTGGTGGTTCGGCGTGGACAATGAGTACGCCCTGCAGGGGGCCGTAGCAACCGGGCGTTTTGACCTGGCCCGCAATACGGTCAGCCTACTGCACCAGCTTTCGGAGCAGCGCAACGGCAACGGGCGTATAATTCACGAGGCATCGACCAACGGCTATGTCTTTAATCCGGGCAATGTCAACGAAACTCCGCAGTTTGTGTCGATGATCTGGCAGATTTATCTCTGGACGGGTGACCGGAAGTTCCTGGCGACCTACTATCCCACCGTCAAGCAAGGACTGAAATGGCTTTTGGAGAATAATGACAAGGATAAAAACTTACTACCCGACGGCTTTGGCATGATGGAAATCCACGGCCTGAACAGCGAGATGATCGACGTGGCCGCCTACACCCAACAGGCCTTTGCTGTCGCTGCCGACATGGCCGTGGAGATGGGCGAGGCTGCCGTAGCTCAAAACTACCGCAGCCTGGCTCAGACTCTTAAAACCAAGATCAATAATGAATTCTGGGTAGCCGAACACGATTCATACGCCGATTTCATCGGGACGCCGACGCAGGCACTGGCTTTGCTTAAAGACGCCATCGTTCGGGCCGATTCATTGAAAAAGCCCTGGGCCGTGGCCGAATTGCGCGAAGCCCAGAAACGCTACCAGAATTTCCCGCCGGATCGTAAACAGGGCTTCGTCATGCACCACAACTGGGTCGTGAACACGCCCATGCAAACGGGCGTGGCCGACACCGCCAAGGCCCTTATTGCCCTGCGCACCGGGCGCCAATTCGTCAACCCCTACGGGATGTTTGTGACGGGCATCGACCGCGACGAGTCCGCCGGAAAAGACACGGCCTCGTTCGGCAAAGATCGTAAGGTATTTAGCTATACGGGGGCCGTGATGACATTGCCCACAGGCGTGCAGGCCATAGCAGAAAACAACTACGGCCGTCCCGATCAGGCACTCGACTACCTCAAAAGGATAAGCCGTTCGTTTGGCTATGCGCTGCCGGGTTCTATTTACGAAGTCTCACCCGACTACGGAATGATGACCCAAGCCTGGAACCTCTACGCCCTG
>NZ_JBGSXF010000388.1:0-4053 GCF_041751555.1 Persicitalea sp.
CCCGTTGCAGTCAGCACATGATTCGGCTGGCTTTTGTATTTACCTACTTCTACGCGCTTGGTCGTAGGTTGACCATCTGGGGTAATCGCTTTTGTTATGTAGGATTCTTTTAGTAACAAAGTATGGAGTTCACGAATGAACTTCTCTGTCAAAAGGTAGTCGCCTTTCACAACGTCGAGTATCCATTCGATGGCTTCATTATGCCCCTCAATTTCCAAGTGGTCTTTTAACGGCTTGCCTTGCGCCGTAATACCGAAAAGGAGCAATGCTTTCGTTTCGCCATAAGTCAGCGTGTTGCCTTCCAAATGATTGGAGTGGTAGTTCCAATCCAATCGAAATTTTTGCATGATCCTCGCCTCCTGCTCTTGGGTGAGGGGACGAAGAGAGTCGAGTTCAGTTTTAAGAAATAAGGCTTTTGGGATCGATTCCATGTGGATTGGTAGGCCGTTTTTTTAAATAAAGCTACGAATAATCACCCGATACATTCACTTATTCAACTTCTCGATCTCCAATTCAAGAATACCCTATTCGTAAGCACTGAATTGATGCAGATTTGTCTTCCAATAAATTACAACGGCCTTTCTACAACATTTCGGGCGCATCCTCTATCCGTATGAATTGATTGCTTTGCTGAAAAGAATTAATTGGATTAACATTTGGAAACCTGTTTTTGTCGCCCTCGATAATCGTAATCAGTTTTTTTTCGTCCAAAACACCATTGTAGGTGGCGCATATTTTGCCCGCTGCCCGGAACCAGAATATCTTAAATTCTTCGCCGCTCATCAGCGCGTAAACTTTGACCGGAATTTCCCACAATTCCCCGTCCCCTGTTTTTTCCAGACGGGATATGTCGATGTCCAGGGCAACCCCATTGCCGACATTTTTCAGATACCACACTTTCTCATTGTGATCGACCCTGAAAATGACCAGGGGTCGATTTCTGGCTTGCTCATCGGCACCACGCTGCCTGTCCAGCACATAGGTAAGTGTGGCAAGAAATATCAAACTGGCCATGCTCACCCATACGTTCAGGTAATCGCTTAAGGCGGCCCAATGCTGCGGTTTTTGCGAAAGGCCATTTCCAGCAAATTGAAAGCAATAAATACCAATCGGGATCAGAATGAGTAGTAAGGCCAACGAGAAAGCAGCCCGGAAAATCATTCTAGTATTGACGTTATCTAACATGAACTGTCTGATGTGAAATAGAAAAACCCGCTCAGAATTATCCAAACGGGCTTTCGTTGCAGAGGAAGAGGGATTCGAACCCCCGGTGGGTTGCCCCACAACAGTTTTCAAGACTGCCGCATTCGACCACTCTGCCATTCCTCTTTGGGGTCAAACTAGGCTGCAAAATTACGCATCATTTCTAATCTGTCAATACTTTTGGCAGAAAAATTCTTCCAATGCCGCTTCTGTAAGCTTAAAGCCCTAGTTTTGTGGTAAGCCTAATCTTTAATAATACTCAATGACTTCTCCCGAAATAAACGACGGCAATTCCCTGCCCACCGTCGAAACCGCCCGCAAACTGGGTGTACTACCCGAAGAATTTGCCAAAATAGAAGAAATCCTGGGCCGCACGCCCAACTTCACCGAACTGAGCATTTTCTCCGTCATGTGGTCGGAACACTGCTCGTACAAAAACTCCATCGTCTGGCTCAAAACCCTGCCCCGTGACTCAGACCGGATGCTCGCCAAAGCCGGGGAAGAAAACGCCGGACTGGTCGACATCGGCGATGGACTGGCGTGCAGTTTCAAGATCGAGTCGCATAACCACCCCTCGGCATTGGAACCCTACCAGGGCGCGGCGACAGGCGTGGGCGGCATCAACCGCGATATTTTCACGATGGGTGCACGTCCCATTGCTCAGCTTAACTCCCTACGTTTCGGCAATCCCGACCTGGCTAAAACCAAATGGCTGGTGCGCGGCGTGGTGAAGGGCATCGGCGACTACGGCAACGCCTTCGGTATCCCGACCGTCGGCGGCGAGGTATTTTTTGATGAATGCTACAACACCAATCCGCTGGTAAACGCCTTCTCGGCGGGCATCGTGGAAGTAGGGAAAGTCGCCAAGGCTACGTCCTACGGCGTGGGCAATCCGGTGTATATCGTGGGCTCAGCTACGGGTAAGGACGGTATCCACGGCGCAACTTTTGCTTCCGAGGATATTTCGGATAAATCGAACGAGAAACTACCCGCCGTGCAGGTGGGTGATCCGTTCATGGAAAAACTACTGCTGGAAGCTACGTTGGAAATCATCGACACGGGCCATGTGATTGGTATTCAGGACATGGGCGCGGCGGGCATCATTTGCTCGACCTCCGAAATGAGCGCCAAGGGCGAACACGGCATGGTCATCAACCTCGACAAAGTACCCACCCGCCAAACCAATATGCACGGTTGGGAAATCCTGCTGTCGGAGTCGCAGGAGCGGATGCTGGTGGTAGTTCAAAAAGGCAAAGAGGATATTATTCAGGGTATTTTCGATAAGTGGGACTTGCACTGCGTGCAGATTGGCGAGGTAGTTTCCGCTGGCTCCGACGACGCCGGACGGCTGCACTTTTACCAACACGGCGAACTCATCGCCGACGTTCCTGCCTACGACCTGGTACTTGGCGGCGGCGCACCACAGTATCATCGTGAGACACGGGAACCCGCTTACTACCAAAGATTCAAGAAGTTTGACATCGATAAAGTACCCGATGTGTCGGGTGAGGAAATCGGCAAAGTAGCGCGACACCTGCTTTCCCACCCCAACATTGCCTCCAAACGCTGGATTTACGAGCAGTACGATTCGATGGTCGGTACGGCCAACCGCACGACCAACCGCCCTTCCGATGCGGCAGTGGTGCGCATCCGCGATGTGGCGCGTCCCGACTACAAAAAGGGCATCGCCATGACGGTGGACTGCAACAGCCGCTACGTCAATGCTGATCCCTTCATTGGCGCGCAAATAGCCGTGTCGGAAGCCGCGCGTAACCTCACCTGCACTGGGGCCGAGCCATTGGCCGTGACCAACAACCTGAATTTCGGTAATCCCTACGTGCCGGAGGTTTACTGGCAATTTGTCCAGGCCGTCAAAGGCATGGGCGCGGCCTGCGAGAAGTTCGCCACGCCCGTCACGGGCGGCAACGTGAGCTTCTACAACCAAAGCTCCGACGATGGTCCGGTGTTCCCCACGCCAACCATCGGCATGATCGGCCTGATGGAAAATCCCGCCCACCACATGACGCTCGATTTCAAAACCGCCGATGATTTGATCTACCTGGTCGGAGCGCCTAAGAACGATATTGCTTCCTCAGAATACCTGTACAGCTACCGCAAGGTGAAGGAATCCCCCGCTCCGGCCTTCGACATGGAGGAAGAGTACACGTTGCATCAGGCCATAAAAAAGCTCATCGAGAAGGGTATGGTGCAGTCTGTCCACGATATTTCGGACGGCGGCCTGTTCGTGGCCCTGGCCGAATCGGCGATGCCGCGCGGACTGGGCTTTCAAATCGCCACCGATAAGAATTTCCGTAAAGATGCTTACCTATTCGGCGAGGCGCAGGGCCGGGTGCTGGTTTCGGTAAAACCCGCCATGCAGGGGGAATTTCAAAAGTACCTGGGATCGGATTTGAAGATTGCTCATGCTTTGCTGGGAACTGTTACGGCGGAGGGTTTCGTGGTC
This sequence comes from Persicitalea sp., assembly GCF_041751555.1. Taxonomy (NCBI): domain Bacteria; kingdom Pseudomonadati; phylum Bacteroidota; class Cytophagia; order Cytophagales; family Spirosomataceae; genus Persicitalea; species Persicitalea sp. Next base: position 3,668 of record NZ_JBGSXF010000388.1, read on the forward strand.
GACAAGGAGGAAGTCTTAAGTACTTCGGAAGCGAAGGATTTGTACGATAATTCGCTGGGGAGGATTATGGCGTAGGTGGTTCTCACCTAACACTAAGAGGGTATTGTTGTTAAGTTAAAGCATTTGTTCCAGTTCCCGAATACTTAAATATGTACTATGACTTCGCTTACGGATCCAATATGGATCAAGAGCAGATGAAGAACCGTTGTCCTGAATCTAAACTAATCGGTAAAGGCTTTTTACCCAATAGACTTGTTGTATTGAATATGTTTTCTTATATTGGAAGTATATGAACATCTCAATAAAAGATTTGAAAACTGATCGACAATGGCGCTCAGCTACGGGGTACAATAAAAAATGTTTCACAAATTTACTGAATCTTTTTG
>NZ_JBGSXF010000389.1:0-13026 GCF_041751555.1 Persicitalea sp.
TCTTGACGGTACAGAGCGCAAGCTGGCGGCAGACGATCTGATGATCTGCAACGCCGAAGAACCCATGTGTATCGCGGGTGTTTTTGGCGGTACTAAGTCGGGCGTGACGTTCGACACCAAGGCTATTTTCTTGGAATCGGCTTATTTCTCGCCGGATTGGATTCGGCGCACCGCGCAACGGCACAGTTTGAAAACAGATGCCTCGTTCCGTTATGAGCGCGGTACCGACCCAAATATGCCGCTTTTCGCACTGCAAAGGGCGGCTTTGCTATTGCAGGAAATTGCGGGCGGCGAGATTTCCTCCGAGGTGACCGACCTTTATCCCCAACCGATTGCAGATTTCACGGTTCCCGTTAAGTACCGGAACGTCAATCAGCTGATTGGAAAAGAATTGGAGCGATCTTTGATTCAATCCATATTAGAAAAGCTTGATATTAGAGTCGAGGACGCGAGCGAGGAAGGTTTCACGGCTGTCGTGCCGCCCTACCGCGTTGATGTGCAGCGCGAGGCCGACGTGATCGAGGAAGTGCTGCGGATTTATGGTTTCGACAACGTAGAGCTATCCCCTGCTCTGGGTTCGGACTTCCTGTCGGACTTCCCGCTCAACGATCCCGACAAGCTGCGGTTGCGCTGCGCCGAAACATTGGCGGCTAACGGCTTTTATGAAACAATCAATAACTCGTTGACTAAGCCCGAGGCGCAAGCTACCCTGACGGACGAACTACTTGGTGAGCCGGTGAAGATTTTGAATTACCTAAGTGAAGATTTGTCGGAAATGCGGCAAACCATGCTTTTCGGAGGTTTGGAAACGCTGGCCTACAACGTCAACCGACGGCAGACCGACTTGAAACTCTTTGAGTTCGGAAAAACCTATCATAAAAAAGACGGAAAGTACGTAGAAAAGGGACATCTTGGCGTTTTTATGACAGGCAACGTAGCAGCCGAGAGTTGGTTTGAAAAAAGTCGGGCCTTGGAGTTCCATGATTTGGCCGGAGCTGTGCAGCAGGTTTTGGCCGCTATGAAAGTGAAAGGCACCGAAGCCGCGAAGATCAGCAACAAGATATTCCAATCAGGTCTCGAATTTACTTTAAATAAAAAACCATTGGTCAGTTTGGGACTCGTGCAGTCTGCCTTGACTAGGAAAGCGGGTTTGAAAACGCCCGTCTGGTACGCCGATTTCGACTGGGACTATTTGCTGAAGCAATATAGCCCGGTCGTTCAGTATCAGGAAGTGGCTCGTTTCCCCGAAGTACGCCGCGATTTGTCGCTGGTACTGGATAAGTCGGTCAGTTTCGATCAACTCAAACAGCTCGCTTACCGCACCGAGCGGAAACTCTTACGAGAGGTCAACGTGTTTGACGTGTTTGAGGGCGAGGCCCTGGCGGGCAAGAAAGCCTACGCATTGAGTTTCACTTTGCAAGACGAGCAGCAAACACTCACCGACAAAGTTATCGACAAAACCATGCAACGGTTGATGACAACATTCGAGAAGGATCTGGGCGCGGTGATAAGGAAATAAGGATTAAGTCTAGGCATGGGTTGTGTTTGTAACGCGAACTAGACAAAACGAAAATCGCCATCCACTCTCAATTCTCAATTCTCCACCAATAAGAAATGTCTGTTTTTCCGCTTGATCATTTAAATAAGAAGATTAGCAACGTCAAGGAGAAGTTGCGGCATCTGATTGCGATCAATAGCAAGCAGAAGTGGGATTTGGTGAAGCTCGAACGCGAACACGCCGCGTTAAAAGCGGACTACCGCCAACTCGAAGAAAAGATCAGACATATCCAAAAAAAGAGTAGTACAATCCAAAAAGATTTCGATAAATCTAAAAATTTCGCTAAAATTGTCAGTAATAAGCTGACACCCACAGACGGGTTAGCCGAACTGAAAGAATCGGTTGAACAATATATAATTGAGATAGATCGGTGCATTGAGATGCTCGAAGACACCATGTAATGGATAAAAATCGGCAAGAAACGTACAAGAATGTATTCATAAAAATACTTGATAAAGGCTTCAACCTTAGTGTGCCAGTCGATCAGGTGTCCTTTTACGAAGACGGATACGCCACGTTTCTCCAAAAAGTGGAACACCATAAAAAAAAGCACCTGCCGGAGGAGGCAGTAGCTTTGGCCTCCATTGACTGCATGGTGGCGCTTCAGAAATCTCAGAACCAACTAAAAATAATGATTGCCGCGCTTGAAGAGCAGATGGATGACTTAGACACCACGCTTCTGGAAGCTTTGTAAATTTTAATTTTAGACTCAAAAAAGATTGTTATAACGGAACAGTTCGGTATTCTAATTGCGTGTGGGTGGTCAGCATCGTAAACCACCTAACAGGATCATGAATATGCCAGACGTATTAATACTAATTATAGCGGTAGCCGTCGCGGCGGGTGCCGGTTTCTATTTTGGGAAGTCGCTTTACCAGAAAGCCTCCGAAAAAAGAGAAGAAGAAGCTAATTCGCGCGCCGCCGAAATACTGCGTAACGCCGAAGTAAGCGCCGAGAACATCAAGAAAGACCGAATCCTCGAAGCCAAGGAGAAGTACTTACGCCTGAAGGAGGAATTCGAAGAAGAATCCAATCGTAAAAAGAACATCCTCCAAACCAACGAGCAGAAGTTGAAGCAGCGCGAGCAGTCCATCTCCCAGATGATGGAGCAAAACAAGCGCCGCGAAAACGACCTTGAATCTCAGAAAAGCAATCTGACTCAGCAAACAGAAGCCGCCGCCAAGCGGCGCGAAGAAGCTGATCGAATGCTCCAACAGCAGGTATCGCAGTTGGAGAAAATCGCCAACCTCACCGCCGCCGAAGCGCGCGACCAACTGGTGGACGCCCTCAAAGCCGAAGCCGAAACCAAGGCCGCCTCGCACATTAAAAACGTGATGGAAGAGTCGCGGCTGACGGCCACTAAGGAGGCAAAGAAAATCGTTATTGAAACCATTCAGCGCACCGCCGCCGAACACGCCATCGAGAACTGTGTCTCGGTGTTCAATATCGAGAACGACGACATCAAGGGCAAGATTATCGGTCGCGAAGGCCGTAACATCCGTGCCCTGGAAGCCGCCACGGGTGTGGAAATCATCGTAGATGATACACCGGAGGCCATCGTCATTTCGGGTTTTGACCCCGTCCGCCGCGAGATTGCGCGGCTATCGCTTCACCGCCTGGTTCAGGACGGACGCATCCACCCGGCCCGCATTGAGGAAGTAGTAGCCAAAACCCGCAAGAACATTGAGGACGAAATCGTGGAAATTGGTGAACGCACCGTCATCGACATGGGCGTTCATGGTCTGCACCCTGAACTGGTTAAGATGATCGGGCGGATGCGCTTCCGCTCGTCTTATGGCCAAAATCTACTGCAACATTCGCGCGAAGTGGCCAAGCTTTGCGCCACTATGGCCTCCGAACTGGGCCTGAACGCCAAACTTGCTAAGCGAGCCGGGCTGTTGCACGACATCGGCAAGGTCTATCCCGAAGAATCGGACATGCCGCACGCATTGTTGGGCATGGATCTCGCCAAAAAATTCAAAGAACATCCCGAAGTCTGCAATGCCATTGGTGCCCACCACGATGAAGTTGAGAAAACCAGCTTGATTTCACCCATCATTCAGGTGTGCGACGCTATTTCGGGATCGCGGCCGGGGGCGCGTCGCGAGATGATGGAGTCGTACATCAAACGGCTCCGTGATCTGGAAGACCTGGCCACTGCCTTTGACGGCGTGGACAAATGCTACGCCATCCAGGCCGGGCGCGAGATTCGTGTCATCGTTGACGCAGAGAACGTAAGCGATGAGAAAGCAGGCCTGTTGTCTTTTGATATTTCCCAGAAAATCGAAAAGGAAATGCAATATCCCGGCCAGATCAAGGTTACGGTGATTCGCGAGATGCGTTCGGTCGCCTACGCCCGTTAGCGCGGGAGTGATTTTTTAGTAAAAAACCTATGTCTTTCATGAAGAAGGCCGTAGGTTTTTTCTTTCGGGTATCTTTGCTCTCAGTACTTTTCCATTCCTATGCCTAATTCTCCCCAAGTTATACTCATCACCGGTGCCTCGTCAGGTATAGGTCGGAGTACAGCGGAGTATTTGACAAAAAAAGGCTTTCGGGTTTTTGGAACAAGTCGTAGCCGACCGGAGGGAATTGAATTCGAATGGGTTTCTATGGACGTGACCAGCGAAGATTCAGTGCGAGAGGCGGTAGATTCAGTTCTGGAAAAAGTGGGACACATAGACGTTCTCATCAACAATGCTGGGCTGGGCATCATTGGACCGCTGGAAGAGACAACGGACGAACTCATCCATAAGGTATTCGATACCAACGTACTAGGAATGTTGCGTGTCTGCCGCTCGATTATACCTATTTTTCGGAAGCAACGCAGCGGCCTGATTCTGAACATTAGTTCTATCGCTGCCGAAATGGGCTTACCCTTTCGGGGCGTTTACAGTGCTTCCAAAGCCTCTCTGGAAATCTTGACCGAGTCGTTGAGCATTGAGTTGAGGGAGTTCAACATCCGGGTGTGCAGCCTGTTGCCCGGCGACATTGCGACTAGCATCAACCAAAATCGCCTGGTGGTCAATCTGCGGGAGGATTCTGTTTACGCCAAAAGGTTTGCCAAAATACACCGTCAGATCAACGAAGAAGTCAGGCAGGCAGCGCAGCCCATCGTTATTGCCAGAAAAGTAGCCTGGATTATCGGTCAGAAAAATCCCGAATTGCACTACACCGTCGGACCCTTCATTCAGAAATCAGCCATCCTGTTACGGAGAATCCTGCCGCAGCGTGGTTTCGAGCGGCTGCTCATGTGGTTCTATGGCATGTAGCGGCAAACCATTTATTATCGGGCCTTGTTAGGCAAGGGCGGTCAGCTATCGCCCTACACTCATTTCTCTACTAAAATTCTGCATGAACTACACCGATCTCAATAAAAAACAATTATTGAATATAAAGACCCTGGGCGAATTAAAGGCCGCTGGCTACCAGCCCAAAACTATCAAACAAGAACTTCGTGACAACCTGATTGCCAAAATCCGTAAAAAGGAAGAAGTATTTCCCGGCATTTGGGGCTACGAGGATACCGTGATTCCCGATGTGGAGCGCGCCATTCTCTCGATGCACAATATCAATCTGCTGGGTTTGCGTGGTCAGGCAAAAACCCGCATCGCCCGGATGATGGTCAGTCTGCTCGACGAGTACATTCCCTATGTCAAGGGTACCGACCTGAACGACGACCCACTCGACCCGCTTTCACGCGTAGCCAAGGACATCGTGGCCGAACATGGCGACGACGCGCCCGTGGCCTGGATGCACCGCTCCGACCGTTACACCGAAAAACTCGCTACGCCTGATGTGTCGGTGGCTGATCTTATTGGTGACGTGGACCCTATCAAGGCCGCGACCATGAAACTACCTTACTCCGACGAGCGAGTGATTCACTTCGGCCTGATTCCACGCTCACACCGGGGCATTTTCGTTATCAATGAATTGCCGGATTTGCAGGCGCGGATTCAAGTGGCCCTGTTCAATATTTTGCAGGAAGGCGATATACAAATTCGCGGCTTCAAACTGCGGCTACCGCTAGACATTCTGTTTGTCTTTACGGCCAATCCCGAGGACTATACTAACCGGGGTAGCATCGTGACACCCCTCAAAGACCGCATCGACAGCCAAATCGTGACGCACTATCCAAAGAGCTTGGAAATCGGGCAGAGAATCACCGAGCAAGAAGCCGTTGTTAAGCCGGAGCAAAAGGGTTTGGTGAAATTGAACGATCTAATCAAGACACTCATCGAGCAGATTGCTTTCGAAGCCCGCGAGAGCGAGTACGTGGACAGTAAGAGCGGCGTATCGGCCCGGATGACAATATCGGCCTACGAAAGCCTGCTGAGCGCCGCCGAACGCCGCGCCCTGATGAACGGTGAGAAAGATACCTACATCCGTATTTCGGATTTGTACGGCGTAGTACCTGCCATCTGTGGTAAGGTGGAGCTGGTGTACGAAGGAGAAGTGGAGGGCCCGGTCATCGTGGCTCAAAATTTAATTGGCAAAGCGATCCGCACCCAGTTCCTCAACTTTTTTCCTGATCCAGAAAAAGCCAAAAAATCTAAGCGTAATCCGTTCGCCAAGATCGTGGACTGGTTCGGGGCCAACAACGAGATGGATTTGATGAGTGACATGACCAACCGTGAATACGAAGCCCGGTTGCGCACCATCGACGGGCTAGACGACTTCGTGGATGAGTTCACGCAACGATTGCCCAAGGAAGAGAAGCTATTTATGATGGAGTTTGCGCTGCACGGCATGGCCGAGTATTCACTCATCGGTAAGCAGGCCCTCGACAAAGGGACGCACTTCAAAGACTTGGTAAGCAGTATGTTCTCCGGGCCAGGCGGCGAGGGAGACGATTTCGGCTTTGATTTTGACGATGATGACGACGGGAAGCCGTTTTGATTGACGGTCGGCACCGCTCCGGCAGGCCGTTGCTACAATTTGCTTCCAGCCAGCTTACGGCCTTTTCTAGATTTTTTAGATTAATAAAAAAATGCCCCGCCAAATTTGGCGGGGCATTTTTGATAATGATACCGAGAAACTTAAACCGCTTTGTCAACCACCTTGGCTGATTTTTCAGCGTCTTCGTTACCTTCGCTCATATCTTCCAGGGCCTCGGGATCCCCATTGACCTTAGCCTTGATCTTTGTCTCCAACTCCTCCATCAACTCAGGATTATCCTTGATGAGCGACTTCACCGCGTCACGGCCCTGGCCGAGACGATTGCCATCGTAGCTGAACCATGAGCCGGATTTGTTGACGATGTCCAACTCAACGGCCAAATCAATGATTTCACCGGCTTTGGAAATACCCTCACCATACATGATATCGAACTCAATGACCTTGAAGGGGGGCGCAAGCTTATTCTTTACGACTTTCACGCGGGTGCGGTTACCAAGAATATTGCCGGCACTTTCCTTAATTGCTCCGACTCGCCGGATATCCAGCCGCACCGAGCAGTAGTATTTCAGGGCATTACCACCAGTAGTAGTTTCGGGGTTGCCGAACATAACGCCGATTTTCTCCCGCAACTGGTTGATGAATATGCAGCAGCATCCCGTCTTATTGATGACGCCCGTCAGCTTCCGCAGGGCCTGCGACATGAGACGAGCTTGCAATCCCATCTTGCTGTCGCCCATTTCGCCTTCAAGCTCCGCACGAGGAACGAGGGCCGCCACTGAGTCGATAACGATGATGTCCACTGCGCCGCTGCTGATGAGGTGTTCAGTAATTTCGAGAGCCTGTTCACCGCTATCGGGCTGCGAGATGAGTAGATTCTTTGTGTCTATACCTAGTTTCTCAGCATAAGATCGGTCGAAGGCGTGTTCAGCGTCCACAATGGCGGCCAAACCACCCTTCTTCTGAGCTTCGGCGATGCAGTGCATGGCTAGGGTAGTTTTACCGGAAGCCTCAGGTCCGTAAATCTCGACCACGCGGCCACGGGGCAGTCCGCCGATGCCTAGTGCCAAATCCAGGCCGAGCGAACCCGTCGAGATCGTCGGAACGTCCAATACTTTGCTGTCACTCAGACGCATGACTGTGCCTTTGCCGTACGTTTTGTCTAATTTTTCTAGGGTAGTCTGCAGCGCTTTCATTTTGCTGTCTGCATCACTTGCTTGTGCCATAAGAGATGTTTAAATAGTTTGTTAAGAACAGAATAAAGGCGGCGTAAGATACGCTTTAACCGTGTTTTTCTTATGATTAAATTAAAGTGTAAATATATGTTTAATAATTGATATAGGCAATTGATTTTTATATCATAATCAATAGTTTTTTAACCAATGACTGTGAAAGAGATATTCAAAAAAAAAGACTCTTCAATTAACTAGATTCTCCGAAAAAATCGTAAAATCAGAAGTTGTAGTTACCTTGCTGGTAACTTTCACTCCCGCTCTTTTGTTAAACCAATGCGCGTCATCTCTCTCAAAACCCTGAAAAACTTTTGGAATCGGTATCCCGATGCCCGAAGCGGTTTGCAGGGTTGGCATGACCGCATCAGGAAGGCGAAATTTCAAACGCCTAGCGACGTAACGAAAGCTTTTAAAGGGGCTGATTACGTGGGCAATACAAGGATCATTTTCAATATTGCTAAAAATAAATACCGCCTGGTAGCCGCCTTCCGATATGACAAGCAGATTTGCTGGGTAATATTTATTGGCTCGCACAGCGAATACGATGCCATTGACCCGAAAACAGTTGGACACAAACAACGCCAATCATGAACGCAGAAACAAAAATTGCTTTGAAGCCCATCAAGTCTGAAGAAGATTATGATGCTGTCATGGACGAAATATCTAAGCTGTGGGACTGCCCGCCTGATTCGGCGGAAGCAGATCTTCTTGAAGTTTTGTCGATACTCGTGGAAGACTACGAAAGTAAGCATCACGCCATCCAGCCGCTTGACCCCATAGAGGCTATTAAATACAGGATGGAAGAAGAAGACCTCAGTCAGAAAGATTTAGTAAAATATTTTGGCAGTAAGGAGCGAGTCTCGGAAGTACTAAACCGTAAGAGGCCGCTTACGCTGCGAATGATCAAAAATCTGTACAGCGGTTTGGGGATATCTGCCGACAGTTTGTTATCGGCTTAAACTACGTAGTTGAATCGACTTTATGATCAAAAAACTAGCCCTCTGGACGCTATTGACAATTTTCCTGGTCGCCTTGTTCTACCGCGACGAACTCCGCTACGGTTGGATGCAGGCCTCGGGACAGATCAGCATTCTGATGAAAGTGACTGACGTGGAGGACGTATTGGCAGACCCAGCTTTCCCCGATTCGCTCAAACAAAAGATTAAGCTGATCGAGGAAATTAAGCAATTCGGCGTGGATTCGCTGGGGCTGAACCCGTCCAAGAACTACACGACTTTCTACGACCAGCACGGCAAACCTATTCTGTGGGTGATCACGGCCTCGCCGCGTTACAAAATAGAAGCTAAGGAATGGAAGTTTCCGATTGTGGGGGCGTTTCCTTACAAGGGATTCTTCGATGAAAATAAAGCCAACGAGCAGGAGGCAGAATTGGTACAGCTCGACTACGATACAGATATCAACCAAGTGTCGGCCTGGTCCACACTGGGGTACTTGAAAGACCCAATCCTATCTAGTATGCTATATCGTTCCGAAGGCAGCCTAGCTAACCTGATTCTGCACGAGCTGACGCATGGAACGCTGTTTGTAAAGGGGAATCTGGAATTGAACGAGAACCTGGCCAGTTTCGTCGGTGATTGGGGGGCAGTGCGCTTCCTGACCCAGAAATATGGGCCTGATTCGGAGCAGCTCAGAAAGTACGAGTTCTCCAAAAAATACAACGATGCCTACGCGCAACACGTACTGCGCGGCGCGACCCAGCTTGACAGCCTGTACGCAACCTTCGCCGACCAAAAAGTGGATGTAAAGAAGGACACACTGAAACGGAATTTGATCCAGCGAATCGTGAACACGGCCGATACACTACTCAGCGGACGGGTGTCGTTCAGTAGTGGCGTGGATAGCACAAGCCTGGCCGACAGTACCCGCCGGGTTCCCGAGAAGCCGGAAACCGAACTACCTAACAACGCGTATTTTGTTGGGTACAAAACTTATAGATCCAAGCAAAATGAATTTCGCCGGGAGTTTATCGACAAATTTAGCGGCGACTTCCAGAAATACATGGCCTACCTGAAAGAGAAATATCCCTCTTTGTAAGCAGGCAACATTAGCCAGATAGAAATGAAACACTACCTCAGAAAAACTACCTTGCCGTTAATAGTACTCCTCCTCGCCGCGTTGGGAATCACCGCTTTCCAGGCTACTGACAGGTACCGACAGGTACCGAATACGAGCTTCGGTACGGGCGAAAGGCTCGAATATCGTGTTCATTATGGCTTCATCAATGCCGCCGAGGCACGCGTGGATGTCAGCAACTCAATAGTGAATGTCAACAACCGCCCTTGCTACCGCGTCAACGTATTTGGACGCACCGTCGGGGCATTCGACCTGGTGTCGCGGGTGCGCGACCAGTGGCGTTCGTACATCGACACCTCCGCGATTCTTCCGCAGATGTTCAAGCAGGAAATCGAGGAGGGCAAGTTCCGAAAAGAAGAAACTGTACTTTTCAACCACGGCAGCAATGTTGTTTATTCCGACGTGAAGGAGCATGAGAAGAAATCTTTTAAGACCCCCAACAATATCCATGACGTTATCAGCGGCTATTACTACCTGCGTACTTTGAATTTCGACCGCATGAGTGTAGGACAAATGGTTGAAGTACCGACGTTTTTTGGTGGTGAGATATTCCCGATGAAAGTCAGGTACCGGGGTAAAGACGAGATAAAAACCAAGTTTGGTCGTATCAAAGTACTCAAACTAAACCCGATTATGCCCAATAACAAGTTCTTTAAGGGCGAGGAATCTATCAATATTTGGGTGTCTGACGATGTGAACAAGGTACCTGTGAAGGTGGAAGTCGATCTTTGGATAGGGTCGCTGGATATGGATTTGAAGAGTTATAAGGGTTTGCAGAGTAAAATCGAGTGGAGGTAGTAGCGGAATTATGTGCTCGTCCGTAGGCGACTCAATACCCACTGCCTGAATTCCTGAAGCTGCCGCAGCGGAAACGGCAGCTTATTTTTTTTAATAGAGATAAACGACTTACACTCCGCGCCGAAGCTTTGGTAAAATCGGGCGATACTTTCCACTTCCGGGCTTTCGAAATCGAAGGTTTCCAATTGTCCGGTGTTTCGCTGAAAGTATCGATCCAATAGAAAAGTCCGGGCGTTGCCCTTCCGCCCAATCTCGTCGGCGGCGTTGAAAATATAAATTCCCGTTCCATTTTTCTCCAAAATCATGACTCCTGCGTGTATTTCTCCGCGCAGACTGGCGTACTGCAAACTACCTGCCTTTTGTTTTAGTACGGTATTGGCCAGGCTATGCAGCAGCACGTAGGCACTTTCCTTCACGTTTTGAATTTTAAAAGCATGATTTTCCCGAAAAAGAGCAATTAGCGGTTCAACCTCTTTTGATTTGGAGCATTGCCAATTACACTTCTTTGACTTCTTTAAATTCTTCTGGCGGTCGTGGCTGTAACAAGAAGTCAATTCTGCGTGAGACTTTTCCAAATTCAGCCAATGCGTGGCTTTTTTTCGTACTTCAAAATCAGGAAAAATGGGTAGTAGTTTTTGAAGCAGTGACGTGTGGCGAGGGTGAAAGTCGTATACTGAAACGTAGGCAAAGCAGCGGTTCAGACTTTCCAGAAAGAGAGTTAAAATTTCCTCAGAAATTTCTTTTTGTGAAAACAGCCCCAAATACTGACAAAATAACGGCTGGTGTACGATGGTTGTCCCCCATTTCTTGCGTACGGGTAGCGGCATGACGATAAGGTAGGTGGAAATATTTCGCTGACTTGCCGGATTGATTTCAGCATCCTGCGCATTGTCCACTATCAACGCCTGCCAATCCGGCGAAACGCAATCCAGGTACCATGTGTAGGCATAAATCACCGGATGCACCGAATGCTCGATCAGCGCGTTCCAGGCTTCGTCGTCGATTTGATGGCGTTGGAGTAAAGTCGGCGGCGACACTTTACTTAAAATAGCTGCGGAGTTTCTGGACGGTTTCGTCCACGTCGGGGTCGTTGCCCATCAACTCGTTGATACTCTGAATGGAGTGAATCACCGTGCTGTGGTCGCGGCCGCCAAAGTGGTAACCGATGGACTTGAGCGGCAGGTCAGTGTATTCTTTGGCCAGGAACATCGCCAGTTGGCGGGGATAGACGTTCTCTTTCTTGCGGCTCTTGCTCTTCATGTCGGCGATGGCCATCTCGAAGTGGTCGGCCACGATTTCCTGGATCGTGTCGATGGTCACCTCCTTTTCTTCGTTCATCACGATATTCTTGAGCGTATTCTTGGCCAACTCTACGTCGATGGTCCGCCGTGTGAGCGAAGCCTGGGCCATGAGCGACACCAGCACGCCTTCCAGTTCCCGTACGTTAGAATTGACGCTGTGGGCTACGTACTCGATCACCTCATTGTCGATGAAAATGCCCTCAGTCTGTAGTTTTTCCTGGATAATGGCGATGCGCGTCTCAAAATCAGGTGTCTGCAAATCGGCCGTCAAGCCCCATTTGAAGCGCGAGAGCAGGCGGTCCTGCAAGCCCTCCAACTCGCGCGGCGGGCGGTCGCTTGTCATAATGATCTGCTTGCCGAGCTGGTGCAGGTGATTGAAAATATGAAAAAAGGTATCCTGCGTTTTTTCTTTACCCGAAAGGAACTGCACGTCGTCAATGACGAGTACGTCTACTTTCATGTAGAAATCGTTGAAGTCCTGCAGTACGTTATTGCGGATCGAATTAATGAACTGGTTGGTAAATTTCTCAGACGAAACATACATGACTACCTTCTCGCTGAAATGATTGCGGATGTAGTTACCAATCGCCTGTACGAGGTGCGTTTTGCCAAGTCCTACGCCCCCGTACACCATCAGCGGGTTGAAGGAGGTCAAGCCAGGTCGCTGCGCCACCGCAAACCCCGCCGAGCGCGCCAGCCGATTGCAATCGCCCTCGATGAAATTGTCGAAGGAGTAATTTTGGTTAAGGTACGTATCCAGTTGCAGTGAATCCTGATCCTTGGGAGGAGTTGAATTCAGACGGGGGTCGGTCTGGAAATTGTCAGGTCGGGAATTCTGGGGATTTTTGGTAGTTGGGAAACTGACAGTCAAAGGCTGGTGCCGTTCTGTGCCCGGATCGACGATAATTGAATATTCCAGCATCCCATCACGACCGATGGCATAGTCGAGCGCATCCCGCAGCAAATGAACAAAATTGTCTTCCAGCCACTCGTAAAAGAACTGGCTAGGCACCTGAATGGTAAGCACCTTCCCGCTCAAACGCAGGGGACGGATCGGCTCGAACCACGTTTGGAAGCTCTGATCCGGGATATTCTCCTGAATAATCCGCAGGCACTTGTTCCATACAATGTCCACTTCGCGTGGAGGGGC
>NZ_JBGSXF010000390.1:0-2642 GCF_041751555.1 Persicitalea sp.
ATGTCCATACGGGGAGTGAGTCGCCTCTGATTCAGCTTTTTGACTCCCTGGTACCTGAGAATCTGAAATGGGTGTCGCTGTATTGGGTATTCGCCCTAATTGCTCTGGCGATGGTCGTCGTGATTCAACTGGTGAAATTCCCCACGGTAGAATTGAAAGAAGACGAGAAAATGGACACGGGCCGCGCCTTTCGTGAGTTGCTGGCAAACCGTAAAGTACTCCTCTTTTTCCTGGGAATTTTCGCTTACGTCGGCACCGAACAGGGCATCGCCAATTGGATGGTGAAATTCCTGCAAACCTACCACGGCGTCGATCCGGCCAGTATGGGCGCGACCGTGATCTCTAACTTCTGGGGCCTTTTAACGATCGGTTGTCTGCTGGGACTGGCACTTCTGAAATTATTCGATAGCCAAAAAGTGCTGATGCTATTCACCGCAGGGGCCATCGCGTCGTTATTAACGGCTTTATTTGGTAGTTTGGAGGTAGCCGTTATCGCCTTTCCCATGGCCGGTTTCTTCGCCTCGGTAATGTGGTCGATCATCGTTTCGCTGGCCCTCAATTCGGTGCCGCACCACCATGGTACTTTCTCGGGGATTCTGTGCAGCGGCATCGCAGGTGGGGCCGTCATTCCGCTCATTGTAGGAGGCCTGGCCGAATGGGTAGGGTTACGGCTGGCAATGCTCTTCATTCTGGTGACGCTGGGCTATATTTTCAGCATTGGTTTATGGGCGAAGCCTTTGGTCAAGAATGAAACGGTGCGGTTTCGGGAGTTGTTCAGGAAAAACGGGAGGGTACACTAGTATAGGTCACTAATTTTGCCGCTTTGCCTTTCAAAATATGTACAAAATCATCCTCCTCATTGACTTCGCGGAAGAGTACAGCAAGGGGCTGTTGAAAGGCATTTCCGCCTACTCGCGCGACCATGGCCCGTGGATTTTCTGCCGGATGCCGCTCTATCACCGCGAAACAATGGGATTGGACGGCATCTTGAAATGGGCGCTGGAATGGGGGGCGGATGGTATTGTCGGGCAACTTTACAACGATGAAGATATTGTGAAAATCGTGCAATCGGGCATCCCCGTCATCGCTCAGGACTTCAAGGAACGCTTTAAAGAAATTCCCAACATTACCGGAGCCTACCGCGAAACGGGGCAGATAGCGGCGGAATATTTTCTTAAAAAAGGCTTCAAACACTTCGCTTACTACGGGTTCGGCGACATCGTGTGGTCGCGCGAGCGGGCGGAGGGGTTTGAGGAACGCATCGCCGCCGCAGGCCACTCAGTGGAGTACTTCGAACATCGCAAGGCACGGTCAAGTGTGTTGTGGTACTACAAACCGAGTTCACTCAGCCAATGGCTCAAAGCACTGCCCAAACCCGTGGCCCTCATGGCCTGCGACGACAATCAGGGTCAGCACATTACGGAAGCCTGCCGCTTATCGGGTTTGCGTATTCCCGAAGAAGTTGCCGTATTGGGAGTAGATAATGACGTCATGCTCTGCGAGTTGTCCGACCCACCGTTGTCGAGCATCGCACTCGATGTGGAAAAAGGCGGTTACGATGCAGCCAAATTACTTGACCATATGATCCGGAATGGCCAAACCGAGGCGTACGACATCGTGGTAAAACCCACGCAAATCGTCACCCGTCATTCTACAGACATCTATGCTACCAACGATACCTGCATCGCTACTTCTCTCAAATACATCCACCAAAACATCGACAGCAATTTGCAGGTGGACGAGGTAGTTCAGCAGGTACCATTGTCGCGGAGGGCTTTGGAGAAGCGCTTCCACGCCATTACGGGCTATCCGGTTTATAAATACATCTTCAACCTGCGAATCGAGAAATTTACGCAAAAACTCCTCGACACCGATATGTCCATTTTTGAAATCGCGCTGGACATGGGACTGACCGATAGCAAGAATATTGCCCGGCAATTCCGGCAGGTCAAGGGATGTACGCCTATCGAATATCGGAAGCGGTATTTGGCTGGGAAGGGGTAATTGAAGCACAGAATCCGCCTATTCAGCTTACTATGTACACTTGTCTGCTTAGGAACTAGCCTGACTTCAAGCAGGACGCGAGTTGATATGAAATGTTGGCATCTCAATGCCGGGAAAAAGCTTACCTAGCTCGGAACGATTGTTTTATGCTCACAGGCTTCAACTGTATCTTCTCATTCTACTTCGAAAAAACCAATGAAAACAAAGTCAATCTCTACCGCACTACTCCTGGCCGCAGTCGCCACATTTTCTTCCTGTGAAGATCACCGCCTTAGCCCCAACGCCGATTTTCCCGAGCGCATCGAGTTTTTTGCCGAGCGGCAGTATCCCGAAGGCATTGCGTATTCGCAAAACCTTGATCGATTTATCATCACTTCTCTTACTCAAGGCAAAATCGGTACCGTGAGTATCGATGGAAAATACGAAGACCTGGTTTCTGACCCGGCACTTATTAGCGGTGTGGGGGTGAAAGTGGCGGACAATCGCATTTTCGTGGCCAATAGCGACAACGGGGTGTCAAGCAAGAGCAGCCCCGCTACGGCCACAAAAACGGCGGAACTTTTGGTGTTTAACATCGCCTCACGCAGTCTGGAACGCCGCGTGGATCTCGACGACCTGCTTCCGGGAGTCAGGCACTT
>NZ_JBGSXF010000391.1:0-2150 GCF_041751555.1 Persicitalea sp.
TCCAAACCTGAGTATACCCCGCCGGCAAGCTGTGCAAACCCTGCTGATGCTCATCGGCGGCACCCTGTCGCTGCCCGTGCAGGCGGCTTTGCTGCGCGAAACAGCCCATAGTAATCCGGGCCGGTTTTCTGCCGAAGAACAGGCTCTCATCACCGAGCTGGCCGAGCAAATCATACCCTCCACCACTACGCCCGGAGCTAGGGCGGCGGGCGTGGGTGAATTTATCAGCTATATCATCGGCCATTGTACTGACACCCAGCAGCAGGAAGCCTTCCGGCGCGGTTTGCAGCAGACCGAAGCACTGAGTGAGTCGGCGCACGGCAAACGGTTTGCGTTACTCGAAGGCCCGCAAAAAGCCGAACTCATGGAACAGCTAACGCGTCAGGAAAAGGCTTTTTTTATTACGCTGCGCGAATTGACGATTGTGGGCTATTTTACCTCTGAACCGGGTGCCACCCAAGCCCTCGAGTACCTGGCGATACCGGGTCGCTTCGAGGGCGACATACCCCTAAATCCGGGCCAGCGAGCCTGGGCTACCTGTCTATGAATCTAAATATCGATGCCGAAAAAGACCTGCGCTACGATGCCATTGTCATTGGCTCCGGCGTCAGTGGCGGATGGGCCGCCAAGGAATTGACCGAGAAGGGATTGCGCGTACTGATGCTCGAGCGGGGTGGACCGCTCGAACATGTAACCGGTTATACGGAGGCCATGAAAACGCCCTGGGAGGCCAACGAAACCGAACGCCTCGGCGGCCTTACCAAAAAATACCCGCAAAGTCCGCAGGATGCGGGTATCGCCAATAGCGCACCCAGCTACTGGATGCCCAACGCGAGTACCTCCTACCGGCAGGAAAAACCGTTTCGCTGGATGCGGCCCAACATTGTGGGGGGCAAATCCATCATGTGGGGACGGCAGTCGTACCGGTTCAGCGACATTGACTTTGAAGCCAACGCCAAAGAAGGGGTTGGTGTGGACTGGCCCATCCGCTACAAAGACATTGCTCCCTGGTATTCGTATGTGGAGAAAATAGCGGGTATATCGGGCGAAAAACTGGGCCTGCCCCAGCTCCCCGACGGGGAGTTTCTGCCGCCCATGGATATGTTTTATATTGAGAAAGAAGTCAGGAAACGCATCGAGAAAAACTTTCCGGGCCGGGTTATGACCGTGGGGCGTTCGGCCAATTTATCCAAAGCAGGTAAAGTTCACCTCGAAAACGGGCGGACCTCTTGCCAGTACCGGGATTTATGCAGCCGGGGCTGTCAGTTTGGCGCTTATTTCAGTACCCAGTCCTGCACGCTGCCCCCCGCCGTCCGTACCGGGCGGCTTACCCTCCGTCCCGATTCGGTGGTGACCGAAATCCTGTACGATGCGCAGAAACAACGGGCTACGGGTGTGAACGTAGTGGACGCCGTTACGTTCGAAAGTCGCCCGTATTTTGCCGATATAATTTTCGTTTGTGCCAGTGCCATGGCCTCTACGGCATTGTTGCTCAACTCCACCTCCGACCGCTTTCCCAATGGCCTGGGCAATGATTCGGAGCAGTTGGGGCATAACCTGATGGACCATCATTTCGCGATTGGTGCCTATGGGAATCTGGAAGGCGGGCAGGACCGGTATTTCTACGGGCGACGGGCCAATGGTATCTACATTCCCCGGTATCGAAATATTGGTACGGATAAACGCGATTACCTGCGCGGTTTTGGCTATCAGGGGGGCGGAAGTCGCCAGGGCTGGCAACGCCGGGTGGCTGAGATGGCTTTCGGTGCATCGCTCAAAGAGGAACTGACCCGTCCGGGATTGTGGACCATGGGACTGGTGGCCTTCGGCGAGCACTTGCCCGACTATAAAAACCGACTATATCTGGATAAAAATCAGCGGGATAAATGGGGGATGCCTACGGTTGTATTCGACGCGGAGTTCGGCGAGAACGAAAAGAAAATGCGGGTCGATATGCTGAACGATGCCAAAGAGATGCTCGTATCGGCGGGATTGTCCGACGTCGGCGGGTACGACAATGAGTCACCGGTGGGGGGAGCCATTCACGAAATGGGTACCGCCCGCATGGGACTCGACCCCAAAACGTCGGTGCTGAACGGGCACAATCAGGTTCATGCCTGCAAAAACGTGTTTGTGACCGACGGAGCCTG
>NZ_JBGSXF010000392.1:0-6459 GCF_041751555.1 Persicitalea sp.
GGACAATTGTTTTGCCACGTCCGCGTTGCAAAATCCCGCCGAGTTCGGAGCGCATTTGGTAGTGCATTCAGCCACGAAGTTCATGGACGGGCAAGGCCGGGTGCTGGGAGGCATAGTTGTTGGCACCAAAGAGCACATCAAGCCATTAAAGTTTTTCTGCCGACAGACGGGACCGTCAATGTCGCCCTTTAACGCTTGGGTACTTTCTAAAAGCCTGGAAACGCTCGACTTGCGCATGGAGAAGCACTGTGCCAACGCCCTGCAATTAGCTGAAGCGCTGAATCGACTACCCGAAATTAAGCAAGTGAACTACCCGTTTCTGTCGTCGCATCCGCAGCACGAACTGGCGAAACAGCAAATGAGCGCAGGCGGAGCCATTATAACTATAGATTTGGAAGGCGGCTTCGAGCGGGTGAGTGCCTTCGTGAACGCGTTGCAGATTCCGTCGCTCTCGGCTAACCTAGGTGATACACGGACTATCGTGACGAATCCTTATACGACGACGCACTCTAAATTGAAACCGGAGGAGAAGGCGAACCTCGGAATCACAGAAGGATTGATTCGCATTTCGGTGGGACTGGAAGCCGTGGAGGATTTGATCGAGGACTTTACGCAGGCGGCTCGGGTGAGTGCTGAAATTTTGGTAAGCCAATAAACGAGATGACATGACAGTATTAGAAACGCATACAACCGACTCCCTCCTCGAACTCGTCACTGCCAAATCAGAGGTAGAGTCCTTACGACTCCTCACCGAGCTATTCCCCGGCCAAGTGGCATTTTCCAGCAGTTTGGGTTACGAGGATCAGGTGATTACGGACTTAATTTTGAAAAACGACCTACCCATCAGGATTTTTACGCTGGACACGGGACGGTTGTTTGAGGAAACCTACAAGACCTTACAGCGCACCAACCGCCGCTACGAAACTAAATTAGAGGTAGTTTTCCCGCGGCACGAAGCGGTAGAAAATTTATTAAACGAAAAAGGCCCGTACAGCTTTTACGATTCGGTAGAAAACCGCAAGGAGTGCTGCTTTATTCGTAAAGTTGAGCCGCTGAATCGGGCGTTGGAAGGTGTCAAGATTTGGGTGACGGGTATCCGCGCCGAGCAGTCGGGCAATCGGCAGGAAATGCACCAAATCGAACGAGACGACGCCCACGATTTATTCAAATTTCACCCGCTATTGTCGTGGAGTTTCGGGAAAGTACAGGAGTACGTGAAAGTAAACGATGTCCCATACAATTTACTGCACGACAAAGGTTTCGTCAGCATCGGCTGCGCGCCCTGTACCCGTGCCATTCAACCCGGTGAGGATTTCCGCGCGGGCCGCTGGTGGTGGGAGGATGAAAGTAAGAAAGAATGTGGCCTTCATGCCAAGTAACTTTACGGCTTAGAATAAAAGTCAACTAAAATTATGTCAAAAATTCAACTCGACTATCTCGAACAGTTAGAGGCGGAAGCAATCTATATTATGCGGGAAGTTGCCGGGCAATTTGAGCGGCCCGCTTTGCTTTTTTCAGGAGGGAAAGATTCAATCACCTTGGTGCGGTTAGCCCAAAAAGCTTTCGCTCCGGCCAAGATTCCCTTTACGCTGGTACACGTCGATACAGGCCACAACTTCGAGGAAGCGATCAGGTACCGCGACGAACTGGTAGAGAAAATCGGCGCAAAGCTGGTAGTGCGTTACGTGGAAGACACTATCAAGGCCAAAGGCTTGCAGGAGCCGACGGGTAAGAACGCCAGCCGCAACTGGCTGCAGACTTTTACGCTGCTGGACACCATCGAAGAGTTCGAGTTCGACGCCTGCATCGGCGGGGCGCGGCGCGATGAGGAAAAGGCCCGCGCCAAGGAGCGTATTTTTTCGTTCCGCGACGAGTTTGGTCAATGGGATCCCAAGCGGCAACGGCCCGAACTTTGGAATTTGTTCAACGGTCGCATCCACAAAGGCGAGAACGTTCGCGTGTTTCCTATTTCTAACTGGACGGAACTGGACGTCTGGTCGTATATTCGGCGCGAGAACATCACGCTGCCGAGCATTTACTTTGCCCACGACCGCGAGTGTATCCTGCGCGACGGACGACTACTCAACAATACACCCGTCATTCAGCCCGACGAAAACGACCAAATCGTCACCCGCCGCGTCCGCTTCCGCACCGTGGGCGACATGACCTGCACCGCCGCGGTAGAATCCGACGCTGCTACGCTGGATGAGGTCGTGGCTGAAATCACCATTTCCCGCATCAGCGAACGCGGCGAAACCCGCATCGACGACCAGCAAACGGAGGCGGCGATGGAGGATCGGAAGAAGGGAGGGTATTTTTAAATTAATTGAGAAGGGGCTGACTGACCGAGTTGAATTTACCAAGTCCACTCATCTTTTTCAAAATCGTTAGAGAAACCTTCCTGCAGTTCATTATCCGGCAAATCACCGTTAGAAATAGCCACCTTGAACTTTCTTTCCCAATCATGCCGAGGTTTATTTTGAACAGGTCTAACTAGGAAATCATTACCTGACATTTGAATTTTCACTTGATTTTCTAACCTCTGTTTTTTGATAAGTTTCGATTTCATAATTAGACTATTCAGATTCTGAATAACACAAAATTAACACATAGCAGAAGAATGAGCAATAATAAACATTCACTCATTCTATCATTCACTCATTCAAAATTAAGCTTTGGACCTTCTCCGATTTATTACCGCTGGTTCCGTTGACGACGGTAAAAGTACCCTCATCGGCCGCTTGCTGTTCGATACCAAAAACATCCTGGCCGACCAGATGGAAGCCATCGAAAAGGCCAGCAAAAGCCGCAACGACGGCGAGATAGATTTGGCATTGCTCACCGACGGACTGCGTTCCGAGCGGGAGCAAGGCATCACGATCGACGTGGCCTACAAGTACTTCCAGACGCCGAAGCGCAAATTTATCAGTATCGATGCGCCGGGGCATATTCAGTACACGCGTAATATGGTCACGGGGGCGTCCAATGCTGATTTGGCCATTATTTTGGTGGACGCGCGACAGGGCGTGGCCGAGCAGACGCGCCGGCATTCGCTGATTGCCTCGATGCTGGGTATTCCGCACGTAGTAGTGGCGGTCAACAAAATGGATCTGGTAGATTACTCGGAAGATCGCTTTCTGGAAATTGCCAAAACGTACGAGGAGTTGGCCAAAAAATTGAAGATCAAAGATTTGACGATCGTTCCGGTAAGTGCTTTGAATGGCGATAACGTCGCTGAAGCTTCTCCGAATATGCCTTGGTACGCGGGTGATACGATGCTGTCAGTTTTGGAAAATGTAAACGTGCTTAGTGACCAAAACCTGACCGATGGACGGTTTTCGGTGCAGTACGTAGTGCGGCCCCAGACTGAGGAGTATCACGACTATCGCGGCTACGCCGGGCGTATTCAGAGCGGTACTTTCCGCAAGGGTGACCGCATCACGGTTTATCCGTCGGAACTGACTTCAACGATCGAGAAAATCGAGATGGGAGGTAATGAAGTGGAAGAAGCCTTCGCTTCGCAATCGGTGACTCTGCTGCTGAGCAACGATATAGATATCAGTCGGGGCGATCTGCTGGTCACTTCCGATGACGGACAACCCATTCTGAGCCAAGATTTGGAAACGCTAATTTGCTGGATGGACGACCGCAAGGAGTTGAGGGTAGGCGGCAAATTTAACCTCCAGCACGGAACCAGCCGCACCCGTTGTTCCGTTCGGAGCATAGATTACCGCGTGGACATCAATACCTACGAGCAAATCGAGGACGTGGAGAGTCTGAAACTCAACGATGTGGCCCGCGTGGTACTGCGTACTGCCAATCCTATTGCCTATGACCCCTACCTTAAAAATCGCGCAAATGGGGCTGCCATCCTGACTGATGAAACCTCC
Organism: Persicitalea sp.; assembly: GCF_041751555.1. NCBI lineage: Bacteria > Pseudomonadati > Bacteroidota > Cytophagia > Cytophagales > Spirosomataceae > Persicitalea > Persicitalea sp. Next base: position 3,891 of record NZ_JBGSXF010000392.1, read on the forward strand.
AACGTCACGGTGGGAGCGTGTATGGTGGAGTAAAACAATCCAACCGAACCAAGAATCTAAAACTCATTTTTGATATTTACTATACTATTCCCATAGACTCATAGATTTTATGAATAACCTAACACTTACCGATAACGTATCCGCCGCCGCCAAGCGCGATATCTTTGAATTACAGAATAAAATTGGCGCGGTCACCAACGACGAAGGCGCCGAGGAAGCCTTCCGCAAGTACCGTCTCACGCGTGGCGTGTACGGGCAGCGGCAGCCCGGCGTGCAGATGATCCGCATCAAACTACCCTACGGCTACGTGACCGCCGACCAGTTGGTGCGCATCGCCGATTCTTCCGACAAGTTTGCCACGGGCAACCTGCACGCCACCACGCGGCAGGACATTCAGCTGCACTTTGTCAAGCTAGCCGATTCGCCGCAGTTATGGGCCGACCTGGAAGACGCCGACATCACGCTACGTGAGGCTTGCGGCAATACCGTCCGCAACGTGACGGCCTCCGCCACGGCGGGTATCGATCCCGACGAACCGTTCGATGTTTCACCTTACGCCCAGGCGATTTTTGAGTACTTTTTGCGCAACCCGATTTCACAAGAAATGGGTCGCAAATTCAAGATTTCCCTTTCCGCTTCGGAAAAAGACTCGGCACTCGGCTTCATGCACGATGTGGGTTTGATCGCCAAGATGGGCCAAAATGAGAATGGTGAAACTGTCAAAGGCTTCAAAGTACTCATCGGCGGCGGACTCGGAGCGCAGCCCTTTCCGGCCGAAACAGCTTACGAATTTTTGCCCGATGATCAGGCGATTCCGTTTATAGAGGCCATCATCCGCGTATTTGACCGCTATGGTGAGCGGACGCGGCGGCATAAGGCCCGAATGAAGTTCTTGCTCAATGACATCGGTCTGGAAAAGATGATGGAGTTGGTGCAGGAAGAACAGACGGCTTTGAAGAACAAGACGTTTGCCGTGGGGGATATCGCTTATCCCTGGAAAAATCTGGAAGCAAGAGAATCGCTCACTCAAGAGGAAATTTTGGCATTGGCTGAAACTCAGTTGGAAAGCTCAGACCAAGAAAAATTCAAGAAATGGCTTATAACCAACGTCTTTGAACAGAAACAAAAAGGATGGTTCGGTGTGTACCTGCGCGTGTTGCTGGGCGATATGCACTCGAACACCGCCCGCCAATTGGCTGAGGTCATGCGGCAGTACGCCGCCGACGACCTGCGCGTGACGATCAACCAGGGCTATCTCCTGAAATTTGTGAAAGCCGAAGACTTGCCCGCCCTTTTCCAGGCACTCAGCCAATTAGGCCTAGCCGATCCCGGTTTCGATAGTACCGCCGACATTACGACTTGCCCCGGCACGGACACTTGTAATCTGGCGATTTCGAGTAGTTACGGCATCACGCGGGTGCTGGAAGCGATGATGAAGGAAGAGTACCCTGACCTGATTTACAACAATGACATCAAGATAAAAATCAGCGGCTGCATGAATGGCTGCGGCCAGCACAGTGCGGCTAACATCGGCTTCCACGGAAGCTCGATTCGAAACGGTAAGCTGGTACTTCCTGCCCTGCAGGTGATTTTGGGCGGTGGCTTCACCGGAGCCAACAGCGAAGGACAGATGGGTGATAAGGTCATCAAACTACCTTCCAAGCGAGGTCCTGAGGCTATGCGGACGTTGCTGAACGACTACCAAAGCAACGCTTTTGAGGACGAGTACTTCAACCAGTACTACGGCCGACAGGGTAAAAAGTACTTCTACACCCTTCTCAAACCTATCGCCGACGTGTCCGACGCCAAAGACGACGAATACCGCGACTGGGATCACGATGAACTTTTCAAAACCGAAGTTGGCGTGGGAGAATGCGCGGGCGTGATGATCGACCTCGTGGGAACTACCCTCATCGAAGCCGATGAAAAGCTTTCGTTGGCTCACGAAATGCTGGGCGAAGGCGTGTGGGCCGATGGTATCTACCACGCCTATAACACTTTCATCACCGGAGCCAAGGCGCTGCTAATTGGCGAAGGCATTTCTACCAGTAGCCAACATAGTATGGTGAAAGAATTTGAAGAGAACTTTGGCAAGAATTTCTTTCCCGAAGCCGCCGAAGACAGTAAGCCGTTCTCACAGCTCGTTTTCAGCATCAACAAAAACGAACCGACGGAGGCTTTTGCGCGGGAGTTTATAGGTGAGGCAGAAGAGTTTTTGAAAAAAGTAAAAGCATACCGCACCGGACAACTCGTAGATAGCGCCGAACCCGCCCTGCAAGAATTAGTGTATGGCCAGGATAGTTAGTTTAGTTGACAGTTGACAGTACTTTTATCCAGAAAACACACTCTGAGAAACTCTGTGTCCACAAAATTACAGAAGAATGAAACTCACTTTAATAGGAGCCGGGCCCGGCGACCCAGATCTGATAACTTTGAAGGCTGTCAAGGCCCTGCAAAAGGCGAAAGTCGTCCTGTACGACGCCCTCACGCATCCCGATCTGCTGGATCATTGTCCCGAAAGCTGCGTGAAAGTGCACGTCGGCAAGCGGTTCGGCAAGCATAGTTGCAG
>NZ_JBGSXF010000393.1:0-11987 GCF_041751555.1 Persicitalea sp.
AAGATGCTGGACATGGGCTTCATGCCGCAAATCCGGCGCATTCTGGAAGTGATTCCTACCAAGCGACAGAACCTGCTCTTCTCGGCTACTTTTCAGGAAAAGGTTGAGAAGTTCTCCTACGAGTTTCTGGAATTCCCAATGCGTGTGGAGGTCACGCCGCAGGCTACCACTGCTGAGATGGTGACGCAGTCGCTCTACGAAGTACCTAATTTCCTGACTAAAATCAATTTGCTGGAATTGCTCTTCTCACGAGACGAAGATTTCAGCCGGGTTCTGATTTTCACCCGCAGCAAAGCCACCGCCGACAATGTCTATAAATTTCTGACGCGGAAGGTTTTGCAAGAGGATAACGTACGCGTTATTCACGCCAACAAAGGTCAAAACACGCGCATCAACGCCATGGAAGCTTTCAAGGACGGCGACATCCGGGTGCTGGTAGCGACCGATGTGGCATCGCGCGGAATCGACGTGACCGAGGTCAGTCATGTGATCAACTTCGACGTGCCGATCATTTACGAAGACTACGTTCATCGCATAGGGCGTACGGGCCGCGCCAACCACGCGGGCGAAGCCATCACTTTCCTGACCCCGCCCGACGAGTACCACATCAAGAAAATCGAGGGCCTGATCCGGGCGGAAATACCGCGACAACCGCTGCCCGCCAAACTGACCATACTGGAAACGCCCCGCGAGGAGAACCAAAACCAGCTCCGCGAGATCGACGAGCAACGCCGCCGCGAAGACCCAACTTTTCAAGGGGCCTTCCACGAAAAAAAGAAGCCGCCCGTCAAAGCCGGCAACCCCTCCCGCCGATCCGCCCGCAAGCCGCATAAGAAAGGCGGCCCCCGACCGCCTCGCCGCCGTTAGGGCAATATTAAGCACTAGCAAGGCGTTTGCTTTTGTGCGACTTCGCCCCCTCGTTTGTTCGATTGATCTCGCCTTAACTTTCTATGAAATTTTCAGTTCAAATTCTTTGTCTTTTTCTACTGCCCACCCTCGGATGGTCCCAGACCATGCAGTACGTCAGTAATACCCGCTCACTCGACACCAACGTGTCGTCGCCGCCTCGGGAATTGACGATGGCCGAGCGGCGCGTGGCCCCGCTGTTCGGCGAGCAACGCAAAACCTCAAAGCAGATAGAAGGAGAGATCAAATTCCTTAACGAGTGCGACAAATCCTTCCCCAACCGCGACGAGGCCAGTGCTTTCTTCGCGGCTCGCGCCTGGGAATACGTACAGGAAGGTCAGCTCGACACCGCCGCTTACCGCTTCAATCTGGCGTACCTGCTCGATGAAAAAAACGTGGACGCCTTTTGGGGGCTTGGGGTAATCTGTTACCAGAAAAACGATTGGGAAAAGGCCGAGCAAATGCTCCGTCGGGGCGCCACCCTCGCTCCCGACAATGTGCCACTCATCGTTGACTTAGCCACTGTCGAGTTGGGCCATTTTGCCAATAACAATGAGGCAGAGGATTTGGCAGAATCATACCGACTCCTAACTAGGGCCGCTTCGCTGGACACGACTTATGCCCAAACCTTCGCCAACCTGGCCCTGGCCGAATACCACCGTAGTGATTTCCCCGCTGCCTGGGAGGCGCTACACAAAGCACGTAAGCTCAATTTTTCTGCGGTTGATTTTCAGTTCGTGGAGCTCATGAAGGCCAAGATGCCCGATCCACAGCAGTTTTTCAAGTGAGCCATTTCGTGTAAATCTTTGGCCCGGGAACACGTTAAATAATTCGTTCGCGCAGGGCTTTGGCTACTGCTTCGGTACCGCACTGCACGTGTAGCTTGTGGTAAATGTTTTTCAAATGGCGCCGCACAGTTTCCACCGAAATGCTACATCGTATCCCAATCATCCGGTAAGTAAAGCCCTGCGCGAGCAGTTGCAAGAGCTCCTGCTCACGAGGCGTGATACCATAGCTTTGCTGGGCGGGGGGCGTGTGCAGGAAAGTTTGCAGTACCCGCCGGGCAATGCCAGGCGACATGGGTCCGCCGCCTTCCACGACTTCCCGCAGCGCGCTCAGTAGATGCGTGGAAGTGTCTTTTTTGAGCAGATAACCATCTGCCCCACTGCTCAGGCAGGCAAACAGCCGCTCGTCATCGTCGAAAACGGTATGCATCAGCACCCGGATATCGACGTCTACCTCTTTGACCCGGCTTACGCAGTCAATTCCGCTGCGGCCCGGCATGTCGATGTCCATCAGCACCACGTCGGGTCGGTCGCGGCGGGCCTGTTCCGCCACGCTTAGGCCGTTGGCATAAGCACCGGCGACTTCAAAACCTTCCGCGTTGCCAATCAGCAGTTCGAGCAGCGAGCGTAGTTCGTTTTGATCTTCATAAATTGAAACCCTTACCATGCGTATTTCCAGGTTAAAAAGGAGCGAGATCGACCGCCCGGCCACAAAGAACCCGCTTTGGAATTGACTTGTCAATAACCCTTTCGGGTCAGGTCGGCACTGGAAACCGAAATTGCAGCGCGGTGCCTTGTTCCGGCCCCGAGCGAATCTCGATTTTTCCGCCCAGGCGTTTGGCCCGGCTGCGCATATTGCGCAGGCCGTTCCGTTCGGTGACCGCCTCGGGATCGAAGCCCCGACCGTTATCGGTCACTTCCAACCGCAAATGCCGCTCTTCCAGGGCAATACTTAGCCTAACCTTGGTGGCTCCGGCGTGCTTGACCAAGTTGTTGACCGCTTCTTTAAATATCAAATAAAAATCCTGCCGTTTTTCCATGGACATTTTCAGTCGATCGACCGATTCGGGTAGCTGGATTTCGTAGGAAATCCCCGCCGCCTCGAAGAGTTCGGCGGCATAACGGTTCATACGGGCGACAAGGTGACTCAATTCGTCGTTGCGGGGATTGATGCTCCACACAATGTCGTCCAGCGAGCCGCTGACTTGCCGCGATTCGGTTACGATTCGCTCGATCAGCGAGCGCGACGGATGTTCGGCGGGAAGATTCTCCCGGATCATCGTACCCATAATGTTGATGCCGCTCAGCGACGAGCCGATTTCGTCGTGCAAATCCGCCGATATGCGATTGCGGATGTTCAGGACGCGAACCAATTGCCCGACTCGGTAACGGTACAATCCGTAGAGCAAGCCAACTACCAACAGGGCGACGAACGCCCGGAACCACCAGGTCTGGTAATAGGCAGGAATTACGTCGATGGCTAACTGTCCGGTCTGAGGGCTCCAGTTGCCGAAGGAGTCGGCGGCTTTCAAATGCAGGGTATAGTGGCCGGGTGCTATATTGGTGTAGTAGGCGCGGTGGGCCGTGCCGCTGTAGTGCCATCCTTTATCCTGACCTTCAAGAAAATAGGCGTACCGAACGTTGGGAAGCCGACTGTAGGTCAGGGTGGTAAAATCGGCACTGAAGGCGTCGTCGTGCTGTAAGCGAACGGATTGCTCAGAATCAAAAGGGCGCTCCTGCTCGTGTACCTGAAAGGAACTAACTACGAGGGGGGGCAGAGGAGAACGACGATTCACCCGCCGCACGTCCAGGAAATCCAGACCGTTCTCCTGGCCAATAAAAAGTTGGGTGCCGCGATGGACGTAAAGCGCGGCCGTCGTATTGTTTCGGCTCAGCCCATCGCTGACGGTAAGCCGCCGGAGCCGCCGCATTCTGGGGTAGTAGGCGCTCAGGCCGTCGAAATTCCCGATCCAGATGGTTCCGTTCTGGTCTTCGGCCAGGCGGCGATTTTCGCGGTCGTACAGGCCGTTGCGGGCTGTCAGGGTGATGAGTAGTTGCCCGCTGGGCTGCTGTTCGGTCACACTTCCCCAGCGAGCGGCCCACAAATGGCCGTTGCGGGCAATCATCACGCTATTAGTCGCCGATTCTTCGGGTTGACGGGCTTTGGGATTCTGGGCGTCGGTATTTACGAAACGTCGGGTCGAGTCCGCCACATAGTACGGTCCCCGGTAGGTTCCCAACCAAATGCGGCCCTTGGGGTCGGCTTTGAGATCGGTCAGGAAATTGTTGTTGCGGTGCAACGCGGTGATCGTAGAATCTGCCCAATAGCGCATCACTTCCCCCGTACGGGTGTCCAGCACCCGCAGACCTTCGTCGTTGTTGCCGATCCAAAGTCGTTGCTGCTTGTCGATGAGGCCGTGGTCCACAAAGGGAACCGAAAAAAGTGTCCCAGCCCGCTGGGCGGCGGCCCTGGTCACGAAGCGGTTCTGGTTGGGATCATACACCAGCACCCCATCGCCCTGATAATCCCAACGCCTGAGGCCAATCCAGAGATGGCTATTGTCCGGCTGCTCGATCCACATTGTTTCAGCAGCATCGCTGGGGTACCGGACCAAGTCGAATTGGCCGGTAGGGCGGTGCCAGCGCAGCAGCCCGGTGTGCGACAGCCCCAGCCAAAAGGTTTCCCCGGTGGTATCCCGTCGGTCGGCCAGTATGACTTTTACCGTCACGGGCAGGCGAACCAGCTTCGGGGGAAGTGCCACCGTTCGGACGAGATTGTCCTGCGGGTTGTATTTCAAAACGCCCTCCGAGGTGCCGACCCAGACAATACCATTGGCCGGGTCACGGAAAATCGTGTTCACACCAAAAGGGAAAGTAAGAAGGTTTTCCAAGTGAAAAAAACGTCCCTGCTCGGGCCGGAAGACCCATAGACCGCGCTCATCGCCTACCCACAACAACTTCCGACCATTCTCGTCCCGTCCTTCTATCACGCAGGTAATCTGGCTGGGTTCGTCAGGGATTTTTAAAAAAGTGTATTGCTCAGTAATTGGGTCGAAGCGAAGTAGTCCCTGACCGAATGCCCCGATCCAAAGAATTCCCTCGGAGTCCACGCAGCCCTGGCTCAGGTAAATTTGAAAGCGCCGGGCTGGATCGGGACAGTCCCGACCCAGAACACAGACGAAGCGGTTGGCCCGGCGATCGAAGCGGAATAGGCCGTTGTCGCTACCCATGGCCCAGAGAACACCACGCTTGTCTTCCAGAAATCCCTTCGTTTTTTGGCCCTGGTAGGTAGTCCGGGTCAAAGGGTAGTAGTCAGTAGCGTCCGTCTTAAAATTGACTCTTCCGATGCCATCGGTGCGGCTGAACCAGCCTTCGCCCGATGCACTTGCATAGAGATAGCCTGCCGACCGAGAGGCGGTAAGTACAGGTTTCAAACGGAGCGCGCTGGGGTAGATGCGGCATAGTCCCTTCCGGTCAGTGGCGACCCATATCCGGTTGGCCGAATCGGCCACCATACCCGTAATCAGATAGGTTTCGGGAAAAAGAAGAGACCGAAAGGCCGTTCCATCGTACCGGGCCGGGCAACGGCGGGTGCCGAACCAGACAAAACCCCGGCGGTCTTTGGCGATGCTGTACACAGCCCCGCCCGGCAGCCCGTCTTTTTCGGACAGATGCTCAAAAGTAAAGTTGGGAGGCTGGGCGAACGTCCAATTCGGGGGACCGCCGCATAGCATCAATGTCCTAACCAGTAGCAGGGGCAGCCATTTTTTCATGACCAGTCAAAGGTTAGAGAAGAGAGATTGCCGTTCAGCAAGTTAGCCAACTTCTGCTTACAATAGAAAACTTTTTTTACCGCTCAATCAATAGGTGTAAAGGGTTATTGACGGGGCGGTGGCAATTGGGGAAATTTGATGCACTATTTCAAAAGTCATTTTTGAGAAGCATCATGAGAAAAATCACCCAACCCCGACTGCTGCTGATAAGCCTACTGCTCTTCCTAGTTTTAGGCTTTACGCCCGCCTCCGCGCCGGATGTCGTCGGCTCTTGGCGCATGGTGGCCCACAGAGTATCGCCCGCTCAGGATGGTATCATGGATATTTACACTCATTTCAAAGACCTCTACGGTGGCTGTCAGGAAGACATGGGGCTTACCCTCGTTGCCGACGGTAGCCTGAAAATGACTCCGGTCAAGGGTTGTCAGAATCCGCTGGGCAACATCATGATGAAAGTGGCGGTGAAGTTTATGCCTTCCGGCAAAATGTCGTGGGAGTCCACCGGAAACAAAATCATCTTACAAGATAGCAAAGGCCAGCGCCGGGAGTACGAGCTGCAGTTGAACGGCAACAGTATGCAGTGGATTTTCGACGAAGGCAGCAAGGAAGCCACGGTCAAGCACACCATCGAGTACCGCCGCGAGTAAGCCAATGACCAATCATTTTACTTAAAACAAAAAATACCATGAAAACACGCGCTCACTTTTTACCAGGGCAATGTATTGTTCTGCTGGTGTTTATGTTCCTGGTCATTTCTTGCAAGAAGATCGCCGAAACATTAGATTTTATACTGAACAAACAGATTTCATATCTTATTGATTTACAGAATATTAAAAAGATTAATATGTGATAATTCTACCCCTCACCCAAAAGATACTGCATAGTCTGTTTCCGAAACGGGTAGTCTATACGACAATGGGTTGTGGCTCTAAAAACCTTTCCCTGATTTCAATCAGATTTAATGATTAAGCCGTGCATAGCGATGAAAATATTTATTAAAATACTCAAATGGTCGGGCATTGCACTCCTAGGAACGTTGCCCCTGGTGGCTGGCATTATCTACGCCGTCAGTGAGTTTGAACTCCGCCAAACGTATAACGTACCTTTAGCGGATTTGGCCGTACCGACCGACTCCGCTTCCATTCGTGAAGGAGAACGCCTTACCCGTGTTTATCACTGCGAGGGCTGTCATGGGGAAAAGTTCAAGGGTCAGGAGTTCCTGAACGTACCGATGCTGGCTACACTCTACGCTCCCAATGTGGTAGCTGCTCTACCCCAGTACACCAATCCCGAACTCGACCGGATGATCCGGCATGGCGTTCACCGCGATGGGCGCGGAAGCTGGATGTTTGCGTCGGGTATGTACTGCAACATCGCCGACCGTGACATGGGAAAAATAGTGGCTTACCTCCGCACCCTTACGCCTTCTGCCGGGCCGACATTGCCCCAAAATAGCTTCGGGCTGCTGGGCCGAACCCTGTTGGTAGCGGGGCAATTTGTTCAGCCGGCTGCGCTGATCGACCATGCCCACAGCCGTGAAATGGCCAATGCCGCCGCTGCCGATACGTCGCAGGTGGGCCGGGGCAAATACATCGTAATGTCGCTGTGCAGCGGCTGCCACGGCGGTCCCGAACTTAAAGGTGACCTAGACCCACACATGAACTCCCCCGCGCTGATCGTTGCCACGGCCTACAAACCCGAAGCGTTCCGCCATTTTCTGCGTACCGGAGAGGGCGGATTGAGTAAAAAAGACTGTGGTGAGATGTCTTTGATAGCCAAAGGTTTCCTTACAAAACTAACGGATCAAGAAATCGACGACGTGTATGCTTTTCTGCAAACGCTGCCGGCCCGGCGCCTGGCCAGTAACTAAATAAAATTCAAATATTAACTATCCATCCAAACCTAATTCAAGTTTTTCAAATCATTTCACCCTGCTATCCTTATTCGTCAGGTGTATGGCGGTAAATCTCCCCTTTTTCAACAATCTAAAACTATGAAAAACAATATCATTTCCCCCCTGTGTCTGTTGGCTCTGCTAACGCTCAGTAACTGTGAAGATCACCGCATCCCTGTCGAGGTTCCGCCACTCACTATCAGTACCCTGGCGGTGGGATTAGTCGCCCCGATCGGGGTAGAATCCGACCCTTCCGGGCGGTTGTTTGTGTCTGAGTCAGGCACCGGAAAAAACGACAGCCGGATTATGTTCGTGGCCACCGACGGAAAAACGTACCCGGTCGTCACGGGCTTGCCATCGGCCATCTCGCCGGGTGGCGAGCCGGGGGGTACGGATCACCTGCTGTATGCCGATGGGGTTCTGTACGCATTCAACGGCGGTATCCTGTATAAGATCAAGGTATCTGGCTACATGCCGGGCGATATCCCCATCGCGGGATCGACGCTCGTGGGGGAAGATATCGGCGCATGGGTAGTGAACTACAAGTTCGTCAACGATACCAATGATTCTCACCCCTACAATATGGTGATCGGTCCCGACGGGGCCATGTACATTACCGACGCGGCGGCTAACGCCATCATTCGCCGGGACAAAACTGGTGCGCTGAGCGTACTGACCGAGGTGCCAGCCATTAAAAACCCAACACCCGTTGGACCGCCTTTCATTGAGGCAGTTCCAACTGGTATCACCTACGACGGAACAAAGTTTTTGATCGGTACTCTGGTTGGCTTTCCCTTCCCCGCCGCCCAATCCACACTCTACCGGATGGATCTGCTAGGTAAGCTCACAGTTCAGCAACAAGGTTTCACTAGCGTGGTTGACGTCGAAAACGACGGGTCGGGTGGCGCACTGGTGCTGGAATACGGTACGTTTGGGGCCATGGGCTGGAATATGAACACGGGTCGGCTCCTGCAGTCCAGCCCGGCGGGGAATAAGGTGTTGTTCGACAAACTCAACCAGCCTACCGACCTGAAAATTGTGGATGCCCATACCGCTTACATGACCATCCTGGGCGACGGAACACTACAAAAAATCAGCTACTGAGCTTGTCCGGCATCTGGCCGGATCATTGCGATATTTATTTGGCAAATACTGATATGAAAACTTTCCTTCTTTACGTCCCAAAGCAGTCTGCGATTGTGCTGATACTGATGTTCACGGTCATTTCTTGCAAGAAGACCGCCGAGCCTGCCCCTTTTAGCATCGCCAGCATGAGTCCCGAGCAGGGCATCGTGGGCACGACCGTTACCATTCAGGGGGAAGGTTTTTCTGCTACGCCAACGGAAAACCTGGTCAAGTTCAATGGCACGAGCGCGACTGTCACCGCCGCAACAGCTACCCAACTGACCACCAGCGTCCCCGCAGGTACCAAAACCGGGCGGGTGACGGTAGAAACAGACGGAAGAACAGCTACCTCGACCACGGATTTTGTGGTGATCCAGGAACCGTACATCACCAGTTTCTCTCCCGCCCAGGCCGAGGAAGGGGAGGAGGTTATGATTACGGGTTCAGGATTTAAGAAAAGTACCCTGGTGGTAAAATTTAACGGCATCAACGCCACGGTATTTAACGCCAACTCGGATACCCAACTCTTCGCTTTCGTTCCCGACGGAGCTACTACCGGGAAGATTTCGGTTGAGGGAAATGGCAACGTTAGTACCTCATCCACCGATTTCACCGTGATAATTCCCCTCACGGCCAAAGCTACCGTCACCAAACTCGCGGGCATCCCAGCCTACCCCACCAGCGGGGCCGATGGGGTGCGAATGGCCCTTGCGAGTGACGATAAGAGTCTCTACCTCACCGGGCCGGGCCAGAAAACGGTTTACCGAATGGATCTAACTACTTTGGGCGTAGCTCCTTTCCAGACCATTACGGACAATCCGGTAGGGGTTGCCGTGTCGAGTGACCAGATTTTTTTCGGAGAATCGGGGCCGGGCTACTACTACACCTACCGATTCGACAAGCTTTCCAAATCCACGGCGGCCAACCCTAACGCCCGTCCCTGGTCGCTCAAGTCGGCGAGCGGGGCTACGGCAGGCAAATACAGCTACATCTGTACCAACTTCAACAACGAACTATTTGGGATTACTAACGGTACGGCGGGTGGAAACACGGCGTCCAGTTTCACGGCTACCCTCGTCAACAGCCAGCTAAAAGGAACGCCCGACCAAGCCAACGCCCACCTGGCTACGAATGGTAAAAGCGTATTCGTTTCGGGCAACAATGCCCTCTGGAAGCTACAGGCTGACAATACGCTCAAACTTGTAGCAGGGGCACCCGGCCAAAAAGGCTATGCCGATGGCAGTGCTTCGACTGCCCGCTTCCAGGACGGTGGCTACGCCCGGGGCAACGCCATCACGGTAGACGAAAAAGATAATGTGTACCTGACGGATTACGGCTGTGGTTGCATCCGCAAAGTGGACGACCAAGGCAACGTAACTACCGTGGCAGGCAAGAAAACCGCCTCTGCCCGCACCGGCAAAGGCAACCGGATGCGCTTCAACTTCGACTCCTGGGACATAGCTCTGGCCAAGGATGGTGCGCTCTACGTGATCGCCACCAACGATGTGTCGAGTCAAACCCTGCGCTTTGCGGTGTACAAAGTAGTTTTTAATCCATGATTTCTAACACTTTAAAATAACAATCTACCATGAAAATCCACTTTTTTTGATTAGTATCGATAATATGCATTCTGTTAATTATCAATCTAAATGGCTGTAAAAAGGCAGAGGATACTACACCCCAACTCTCCTGCCGGACCGAGCAGTACGTTTCTCTTGATGGGACCAGCAATGCAAACAAGTACAACTACACTTTTACCTATGGAGCCGAAGACCTTCCCATCATGATAGAATACGTGTACGGAAATTTTAATTCGACGATGGCACAGAAAGGGGGTGGCTATATAACTACCAAACTGCCGGGAAGGTGGTCATCGAGCAAACCCTGGAAAACAAGCACTATACCACGATCACGCTCAACCTTGATGACAAGGGGCGCGTGACTCACCGCGGGAAGATGGCGATGTTCCAGGCTCAAAGGTGATTTATGATTACGAACACGACAGCAAGGGTTATTTGGCCAAGATCAAAAAGGCAGGCGGGGACGAAACCGATATAACCGCTGAAAACGGTTACCTACGCTCTGCTAAAATCGGCTCATCCACCATCACGATTACCACAGACGAGCAGTTGGATTTTAAACAACCCATACCTATCGGCTTCCTGGGTATCCAATAGCCTTTGGTAAGCTTTCTGGGCAAACCTTTCCGCGGGAATATTACGGGTTATAAATCGGGCACTACGTACCAGGTCAATACTAACAGCCTGAATGTACAGGGTGGTTTGATAAGCCGGGAAATTACCTATACTGATGCGGCTACCAACAAGTCCGTACCCTTCCTGAAGGAAACCTACACTACTAAATGCAAGTAACCTTTATGAAAAATTATGTTTTTAGGTGGGTATTTCTGCCAATAATTCTGCTGGCCTTATTATCAGGTTGCAGCAAGAAAAGCACCGAAGACCCGCAAACCGTGGTTAGGCCCGGTACTGCTGCCATGAAGCTTATGCAGGATGGGCAAGTTTTAGTCGATATAAAGACTTTAAAATCTGCCGCCGTCGGAGGAGGGAGTTACGCGGTGGATATCAGCAGCACGGACGAAAAAAACGCACTCAGCTTAAGCATCAATGGCGAAGCTGTGGGTAATTATCCGTTTATCAACAGTTCCCAGACCTTGACGCCCGGAAAGGCCAATTTTACGCTGTATAGCTTCGCGCTCCCGGCGGCCTTCGCGGGTACGGCGGGTATTCTGATCCCCGAATCCGGTGAAGCGGTAGTAAAAACCGCTACCAAAAGCCGGGTTAGCGGCACCTTCCAGGGAAGTGGAAAAAATGTGAAGGACGGTAAGACGTACACGCTCGAAGGTACCTTCGATGCACCAGTTTTCTAATGACGGCATAAACGATTTCAATATGAAAAAAATACATTCCATTCGCCTTTCCTTTCTTCTTTTGGCCACTTTACCTATGCTGGCCGTTACATGCGGCAAGAAGAACAACGATCCCGCACCGAAGGCATCGCATCCCGCTACGGTTGCAAGTGTCTGGGCCTGGCAGAAGTTGCTTGTTTCCCCACCTGTCGATAACATTACCGACATTCTTGATTTTTACGTGCAGCTGAGCATTCTCACTTCCAAGTGCCTTCCCTTATTCCTATATGAGTTCAAGAGCAACGGTTCGCTGGTTGCCATCGAGCAGAAGATATGCCAAGCCACGGGCGTTGGGCCAGTAGAATTTGGGCCCAAAACGGGCGATACCTGGGCGGTGACGGGCAACAAAATTGTCCTCACCCACCTCGATGGTACCAAAGACGAGGCAGATTTGGAAATTAAAGACAGTAAGTTGGCAGACGGTTCCAAGAGTAAACTCATGATCTGGAAGCGAAAAATCGGTGATCGGATGTATACCTGGGAGTTTGAGCGCAAACTTTGAATTGGCTCCATACACCCTTCGACGGCCCCAAACCAAATGGTCAGAATCCTTTGGGACGTCCTCACGCCTTCAT
>NZ_JBGSXF010000394.1:0-2165 GCF_041751555.1 Persicitalea sp.
TGGGCCGCAGGACGATATGTTTTTCCAAAAACGAGCAAATTCACGACAATGTCATTGGCATGTACATCAACAAGCACTATTTCAAAACTGGACAGTATGGCGACTCCGTAGCTGCCTGATCAACCCTTTATAGACATTACCGTCGTTTCTTTAAAAAGTGCAACAAGATTACTGGCACAATAACAAGAAAATTATTGTAGGCAAGAAGTCTTTCAGTTGCTGGCGCATTGATTGGAGTGATCGCGTGATGTGGTACTCAACCGTTCGCTCGGGTATGCCGAGGGTCTGGGAGATTTCGCGCGTGGAACGGAATTCGAGTCGGCTCAATCGAAAAATCCGCCCGGTTTTTTCGGGAAGGTCACGGAGTACTTTGTCAAAAATCTGGATGATTTCCTAGAAGTCAGATTCCTCTTCTGGAGAGGGCGCATCCTCTATACTTTTCGCCAATTCGTATTCTCGATAGCGCTCGGCTAGTGTTTGGGTTCGGTAGTGGTCGATGATCCGATATTTGAGGGCGTTGGTCAGGTACCCCCCCAGATTGTCGATTTCTTGCGTAGTACGTTTTTCCCAAATACTCATAAACACATCCTGTACCAGCCCCTCGGCCTCGTCGTCGCGGTGGATTTTGCGGCGGGCGTTTTCGTAAAGTGGTTCCCAGTATCGGCGGTAAATTTCCTGAAAAGCCAGTTCATCCTCCACCCTGAGTAGTTTGACGAGAAGCAGATCGCTGAGCAGATGGTATTCCATAGTCGGTAGTCTTGGTCATTAAAAGACACCGATGCCTGCGGAATACTAATGGGCTGTCGGGTATTCTCTTTTCGATTCGGCTATTTGGCCGAGTGAAAACAGGTTTTATACTGTTTTGCAAATCGTGGGTTCGCGGCTAGGCATCCCCGTTTCAAACGCAAGCCAACGTTTCTCAGCGTTTTGCTGTCTTAACCACCTTTTTTAAGTGCTGAGAAATAGCCTTATCAAACCCCTTGATTGTGGAAGCATATTTTGAGTCTTTGGCCAAATTTTTCATCTCATCAGGATCGGAATCGATGCGGTATAATTCCCGGGAATTCACCCGTTCCAGCTTTTCGTCTTCGTAAGTGACGATGTAGCGGTATGGGCCGGACACTACCGTCAGATTGGGCTTGGCCCCGCCGTAGGTTCCCAAGCCCTCGTACACAAAATAATCGCGGATGCTTTTCTTTTTCCCTAATAAAACATTCTTCAAACTCTTGCCATGAAGGTTGGCTGGAATTTTTGCTCCGGCTAGTTTGAGAATCGTCGGCATCAAGTCGATGTTGAGGGCCAAACCGCTTTCTTCCGAAGGAGAAATGCCCGGCCCGATAATGGCCAGCGGCACGTGGGTACTTGGCAGGTAGGGAAGCACTTTGCTGGTAAAGCCGTGGTCGCCGAGCATCCAGCCGTTGTCGCTCATGAAAATGATATACGTATGGTCGGCAATGCCCAAGTCGTCTATCTTTTTCAAAATGTCGCCCACGAAAGTGTCCATTTCGCTTACTACGGAATAGTAATCCTTGGTGTGGGCCTGGATTTTGTCTTTGTCAGGATAGCCGTATTCCTTGGCCTGAGTGCGGTTTCGGACGGTCTTTAAGTACCCGGGCTTGTCACTCAAGTCGTCGTTTCGATTGGTCGCCACGGGCATATTGGACTCTCGGTACCCGGCCCGGATGGAATCGGGGGCGGGCCATTCCAGTTGCCCGTTCATGTGCGGAAGTTGGGGGTTGTGGAAAAGGAAAAAGGGCTCGTTTTTAGCGGCCGCAAGTTCCAGAAAATCAATGGATCGCCGGGCGCAGTAGAGGTCACAATGCTCCTCGGGCTTCATTGCTTTACCATTGTCTTCGATCTTTCGCCCGTAGTAGGTGCCGTTGCTGTAAAAGGTAGTGAAGAAGTCGAAGCCCAATTCCTTTGGCGATTGATCGACGTGCCACTTGCCCGACACGCCCGTATAGTAGCCCGCCCCTTTAAGGTAGTTGGCGATGGTTTTTTCGCCCGGATTCAGCTTGCTGTCCAGTTCCAGCACGCCATTGGCGCTGCCGTAGCGGCCCGTCAGGATGGCGGCGCGGCTGGGGCTGCATAACGAAAAAACGACATGGGCGTTGGTGAAGTTTTTGCCCCGCTTGACCAGGCGGTCGAGATTGGGCGTCAGGATG
>NZ_JBGSXF010000395.1:0-3427 GCF_041751555.1 Persicitalea sp.
CTTGCCATTGTAGAGCGACACGATCTCTTCTTTGTTTTTGGTAAAGATCAATTGGTTCGTCCAGCGAAATTTGCTGGAGGGGTTGTCGATGACTACCCCGCGCAGCGATACCTCAATGCCTGAGTTACGGGTGGCCCCTACGTTTTCGATAATTGAGCTAAAGCCTGAAGCAGTGGGCAATTGCCGGGCCAGCAGCAGATCGCTCGTGTTCTGGCGGTACAGATCCACGGTACCCGTGATGCGGTCTTTGAGAATCCCGAAATCCACGCCCACATTGAGTTGCCGCGTTTTCTCCCAGCCCAGGTTGGGGTTAGTAATGAGGTTAGGCTCGAAACCAAAGGCGGGGCTGTCGTCGGTGGCGTAAATCGTCCGGGCCAGGCCACCCTGAGTTTGGTAGGGGTTGATGGCCGTGTTTCCCGTCATGCCGTAGCTTGCCCTGAATTTGAGTTCGGTAAAGGCGTTCAGGTTCTGAATAAAAGGTTCTTCCGAGGCGTTCCAGGCCAAGGCTGCCGAGGGGAAGAAAGACCATTTGTTACCCGGTGCTAGCCGCGAAGAGCCATCGTAGCGGCCCGTCAGCGTGAGCAGGTATTTGCTTTTGAAGCCGTAGTTGAGACGAGCCATGTAAGAACTCAGCGCCCACTCGCTCAGGCCAGAACCTAGTGAAGTAATGAAATTGGCCGTCCCAAGATTATAGTATAATTGACTGTCGTAGGGCAGGTCGTTTACGTCGGTTGAAATTGATTCGTAGCGATCACTTTCAAGACTTTGCAGCAGAGTGGCCCCTAATTTGTGAATACCACCGAGTGTCTTTTCGTAAATTAGCAGGTTGTCGAGTACGTAGTGATACCGCTCATTGGTGCTGTACCCCGCGTTGGAGGGGTTGCCATTGTTGGCCTGGGTATCCGAAAAGTCCCCCGTCCGGCTCGTGCGATAATCGGGCGAATAGTTCAGGCGGTACTTCAACCCGTCGAGCAACCCGGCTTCCAAATAGAAACTACCATAAAAGCGTTTGGAGTTCGCTTGGCTGAACCGCCCGCCCAAAATAGCCAACGGGCTGGTGATCAGCGGATCGCTGGCGGGTTCTGGAATAATGATACCGTCGGCGTCGTAGAGCGGTGCCAATGGGTTCACGCGGGAAGCCAGGGCGTACAGGTTACTGGTCGAACGGTTGGAATTGATGGAGGTCGCGCCGGTACCCCCGACCTTGATGCGGCTGGTGATCTGGTTGTCGATGGTCAGACGGATGTTCCAGCGGTCATAGCCGAAGCCCTTCTCGATACCGTCGTTATTGAAGTACCCCAGCGAAAAGGACGTCTGGGTTTTCTCCGATCCCGCTTGCACGCTCACCTGGTGATCCTGCATCACGCCCGTGCGGGTGATGGCCCCCAGCCAGTCGTAGTCCCGTACCTTGGACGGATCGTAGTTGCCGCTGGCGTCATAGCCCTGCTTGACCGATGCCACCACGTCGGCATTGGGGAAATAGAAGATTCCCTCGTCCAGTTTGGCATCGGGTACGTCAGAGGCGTAGCGACCCACGTTACGCTGGGCTTCGCGCACGAAAGCCGCAAATTCCGCCCCATTCATAATATTAGGCGGATTTAGCGGCTTTTGAATACCGTAATAGCCGTTATAGCTCACCTGGATTTTGCCCGCCGTGCCTCGGTTGGTCGTGATAAGAACCACGCCGTTGGCCCCGCGCGAGCCGTAAATGGCCGTGGCGGAAGCATCTTTCAGGATTTCCATGGACTTGATGTCGGAAGAGTTGAGGTCGTTGAGGTTACCCGCAAAAGGCAAGCCGTCCACCACCAACAGCGGCTCGTTGGAAGCATTGATGGAGCGGTTGCCCCGAATGCGGATGCTTGGCGACGCGCCGGGGCGGTTGCTGGTGGCCGCAATGTCCACCCCCGCCACCAGTCCCTGCAACGACTGAATGGCGTTGGGCGAGGGTACCTGCTGTAATTCCGCCCCTTTGATGGAAACCACCGAACCCGTCAGGTCTTTCTTTTGCTGGGTGCCGTAGCCCACTACGACTACCTCGCTGAGCAGTTTGTCGTCGGGAGCCATCGTGATGTTTAGCGTATTCCGGTTGTTCGTCGCGATTTCTTGGGAGCCGTAGCCCACAAAGGAAAAAATCAGGATCGGACTGCTGCTGGTCGTAGCGATAGAGAACGCTCCGCTGGCATTGGTAGAAGTACCGTTGGTAGTACTTTTCTCCACCACGTTGACACCCGGTAGCGGCTGTCCGCTTTCGTCCGTGACTTTGCCCGTGATGGTCTGGGCAAAGGCTGCTGAAACGAGCAGCGAAAAACTCCAAATCAGGAAGGTTTTTTTGAGTAAAAGGGTTTGTTTCATAATTAATACTATCGCATTGTTGATTAATACTACAACGATACAATATTACAAAGCGCAAGCTACTATCCCAAATAATACATTAATTAAATTATTTTATATAAAACTATTTGCTGTTTCCAATATTTAAAATATTGACGTCAAGCATATTAAATATTTTTGAGAGTATAAGATTTTTGAATTGAAATCAAAGTTCTTCCCCACAATCTCTTACCTTTACTCCCATAATGATGAAGTAAGAATAAAACGACTGAAAAGATGGTACAAGTAATAATCCGCGGACTGGACATCCTGGAACTCGTAGCCCGGCGCGACGGCCAGGCCATCACGCTAACCGAAATTGCGGAGGAGTTGGAACTCAACCAGTCCACGGCGGCCAACATCATCAAAACCTTGGTGCATCGTGGCTACCTGGAACATATTGGCAAGAAGAAGGGCTACCGCCTCGGCCCAGCCGCTTTTCGACTCACCAACGAAACCGCCTACGGCCAGGACTTGATTACGGCGTCGCAGGACATCATGGAAAACCTCACGGCTCAGATCGGCGAATCGTGTATCCTGGGCGTTCTGCAAAATAATCGGCGCTACGCCTTGAACGTCATCAATTCTTCTCAGGAAGTGCAGGTGCGGGTGCATTCGGAAAGGAACGCGTACGAAACCGCCAGCGGTCGCGTCTTGCTGGCCTATTTGAAAGAAGGCGAATTGCAGCGTTTCATCGAATTAAACGGTCTGCCTGATGAAGAACTATGGCCCGGTGCCACCATTACCGACGGCCTCAAAGCGGAACTAGCTACCATCCGGCGCGATGAAATCGTGTCCACCAACCTCAAAGACCGCCATGTCCTGGGCTTTGCCGTTCCCGTCTTTTCCAGGCAAGAGATGGTGGCTGGGCTGAGCGTTTTCCTGCCCGAATACCGCTGCTCCGACGCGAAGCAGTGGGAAATTGTGGAGGCGTTGAAACGGGCAGCTAAGTTGATTTCGGGACGGCTGGGTTAGGCATTGCCTTTTTTTTCAAAGAAGGAGTTGAAAGACAGAGTCCGATACTCTGAGAGAAAGCGAAGGTTTTTTATCGATTTGA
>NZ_JBGSXF010000396.1:0-4163 GCF_041751555.1 Persicitalea sp.
CGACCCACCTATTTCAACGGGGTTAGCGTTCGCAAGTTTTTGCCCGAGGGTCGGGACATGAACAGTGCCAATAACTTCGATGTCAACCAGCCCATTATCCGCTACGCCGAAGTGCTACTCAACCTGGCCGAAGCCCTCAACGAGCAGGGGCAGAGCGACAAAGCCCTCGTGCCACTCAACCAGATACGGAGTCGGGCTAAGTTGGCACCAATCACTGACACGAACCAATCGACTTTACGCGAGATTATCCGAAAAGAACGGCGTAAAGAACTCATTTTCGAGGGGCATCGCTTCTTCGATTTGGCCAGATGGGGAATCGCCGAACAAGTGCTGAAATCCAAAGGTTTTGTCAAGGGCCGACACGAGTACTTTCCCGTTCCGTTGAGCGAACTGTCGCTGATTCCCAATCTGACGCAGTATCCGAAGTAATTTTTGTTTTTGAACGTGCTTTGTAAGGCGGGAACCACGTTTCCGCCTTTTTCTATTGAGTCCATGAAAGTTATCCTTCCCTTATTGGCATTGGTAGCGCTGGTTTCCTGCGAGTCGCGCGATAAGCTGTTCACGGCCCTGCCCGCTTCTCAGACGGGTCTTTCTTTCCAGAATACGATTCAGGAAGACGAGCGGCACAATGTCTTCGATTTTCACCCAGTCTATAACGGGGCAGGCGTTGCGGTGGGTGACATCGACGGCGATGGCTTTCCCGACTTGTATTTTGCCGGCAACATGGTCCCTGATCGGCTCTACCTCAATAAAGGAAATCGCGACGGCCAACCGCTTCAATTCGAGGACATTTCAGAGAAAGCGGGACTGGTATCAGGGGGGTGGTCTTCGGGCGTCACCATGGCCGATGTTAACGCCGATGGCCGCCTGGATATTTACGTGAGCAAATCGGGAAACTACCCCGGCGAGGATCGCGCCAATCAGTTATACGTCAACCAGGGAGGAGGCCGATTCAAGGAAATGGCCCGACAGTTTGGCCTAGCCGATACGAGCTACACCAATCAGGCCGTTTTCTTCGACTACGATAAAGATGGCGACCTGGATGCCTACCTCATCACTACCAGTCCGCTGGAACGGAATACCAATCGGATCGATCCCGCCCGAAAAGACGGCCTGGGTCTTTCACCCGACAAACTGTATCGCAACGAGGGAAACGGCACCTTTACCGATGTGAGTACCGAAGCGGGCATCGTCCACGACGGCTACGGTCTGGGCCTGGCGATTATGGACATCAACGAAGATGGCTACGACGACGTGTGGGTGTCCAACGATTTCCTGACCAACGACCATCTGTACATCAATCAGGGGGATGGTAGTTTCCTTGAATCTTCGGCCCAGTATTTCAAGCACACCAGCCGATTTGGCATGGGCAACGATGCCGCCGACTACAACAATGACGGTCGCCTCGACCTGATCCAACTGGATATGCTCCCCCGCTCCGACGAGCAGTTCAAGCGCATGGCGGGCGGCGGGAATTACGTGCAGTACGATATGGAAACGCGGGCGGGCTACCAGCCGCAGTTTATGCGGAATACCCTGCAGCTTAATTTGGGAATTGCCGCCGACGGTCAGCCCCGCTTTGCCGAAATCGGGCAACTGGCTGAGGTGCCACGTACGGATTGGAGTTGGGCGCCCCTTTTTGCCGACTTCGACAATGATGGCCTGAAAGACCTGTTTGTGACCAACGGCTATCTGCGCGATGTCACGGATTTGGATTTTATCAAATACAACCAATCCCTCAACGCGCAGAACACCACGCTGGCGGATTTCAAAAAAATATTCTTGCAAAGAGTGCAGGAGTTGCCCGCCTGGAACAACGCGAATTATTTTTTCAAAAACAAGGGTGACCTGACTTTTGAAGATGTCAGCGAAACGTGGACCGATCCACAGCCTTCCTTATCGAACGGAGCCGTTTACGCCGATTTAGACTTGGATGGAGACTTAGACATCGTCACCAACAATGTCAACGCCGAGGCTACCTTTCTCCGAAATAACAGCGCGGCGAACAACCATTTTTTACCCATAAAACTGAAAGGTCCGCCCGGCAATCCGTTCGGGATTGGCGTTGCCGCTACCGTTTTTCAAACCGAAAGACTGCAGAAAGCAGTATGCCGTGCGACCAGGGGCTACGCATCTTCCGTAGAAAGTAGCCTGCATTTTGGTTTGGGAGAATCCGCGAAAGTCGATTCCCTATTAATAGAGTGGCCCGACGGCAAGGTGCAGGTGCTGCGGGAAGTCGAACCCGGAAAAACATTGGAAGTAGATTATCGGGTGGCAGTACCCAAGAATATTGAAATCAAGAAAATTGAAATAAAGAAGAATGCCGACAAACTGCTGGTGGAAGTAAAACAGAAAGTGGACTTTCCTCACACGGAAATTCCTTATGTGGACTACGACTACGACGAGAAAATGCTTTTGCACAAATACTCGCAGCAAGGCCCCAAGCTGGCAACCGGTGACGTCGATGGCGATGGGCGGGAAGATTTTTTTGCCGGCGGTTCTTACGGTCATTACGGCAGGTTTTTCCTGCAGGACGAGCGGGGGAATTTTACGCCCCGGCCCTATTGCGACTCCCTGAAAATGAAGGACGAGGAGGACGTCGGTGTCCTGCTTTTCGACGCGGACGCCGACCAGGACCTGGACCTTTACCTGGTGAGCGGGTCGAACGAATACGCCGATGGGTCAAAGTTTTTTCAGGATCGGCTTTACCTAAACGATGGAGAGGGACATTTCACGGATGCCACCGACCGCCTGCCGCCCATCCGGCATAGCGGCTCCTGCGTGCGGGCGGCTGACTTCGACGGCGATGGCGACCTGGATTTATTCCGGGGCGGGCGGTTGACGCCCTCCCGCTTTCCCGAAGCGGGTGATTCTTATTTGTTAATCAACGATAATGGTACTTTTCGGGATGGAACGGCAGGCGTGCCCGGCCTGCAAAAGCTGGGCATGGTCACCGACGCCCGCTGGCTGGACGTAGATCGCGATAGTTGGTTGGACCTGGTCGTCGTGGGAGAATTGATGCCCATTACCCTTTTTCGAAATGAGAAGGGAAAACTTGGCGACCCAACCGAACTACTTCCCGGTACTGCTGGTCTCTGGAACTGTCTGAGCAGCGGTGATTTCGACCGTGACGGCGACATCGACGTCTTGGTCGGCAATGTCGGTTTGAACACCTCTTATCGAATATCCAGTAAAGAGCCTTTGACTGCGTACGCAAGTGATTTTGACGGCAATGGAAGTTTCGACGCTATTCCTGCCCTTTGGAAAAAAGGCAAGGAAGTGCCGATGTCAGGTCGTGATTTATTCGTAGCCCAACTACCTACCTGGAAATCGCGCTTCCAGAACTACGCCAGCTACGCTGCCGCCACGATGCAGCAGGTTTTGAGCGCCGACCAGCGCAAAGGTGCGGTGGTCAAGCGAGCCGTTTTGCAAGAAAGCGTGTACCTGGAGAACCAGGGCGACGGTAAATTCACCCTGAAAAAACTACCTACGCTCGCCCAATTCGCCCCAATTCAAGGCATAGCCACCACCGACGTGAACCACGACGGACATTTGGACGCCATTTTGGTGGGCAATGATTTCAGCACAGAACCAATCGAAGGGCGCTATGATGCTTCCTCTGGCTTGGCGTTATTGGGAGATGGCAAAGGAAATTTTCAGCCTGCACACTTCGAGCGGACGGGTTTTTTGGCCGAGGGGGACTGCCGAGATGTGGTACTGGTTGGCGATCATAACCTGGTTGTTTCTCGCAACGCCAATTCGTTAAAGATTTATCGGATTCTGAACAGAGAGTGAATTGATCCGGTGTCATCATTGATGAAAAGTTTAGCTGTAAACTCCAATATTTCATTCTTGCATTCACTACTTGCTTTTCAGTAATTTATCACCGACGGCCTCTTTTCTTCCCAAAAAAATCATACTTTCTTGAATCGACCCAGTGGTGTGGACTAGCCTAGTTTCGGGTTTTGGATCAGTAGTTGAAAACGGCCAGTTTCTTTTCTTGCCAAATTGTGAATCTAACTGAAAACATGAATCACTCTGCCAATATCTATTTTCGCATTCTTATAATTCTGCCTTTTCTGGCCATTACTTCCTGCAAAAACACCCCACAAAAGAGCAGCGCAAAAACGACTGCTGACACCAAAAAACCGAACATCCTCTTC
>NZ_JBGSXF010000397.1:0-6261 GCF_041751555.1 Persicitalea sp.
AACCACTTGATGTTGATCTTCTCAACCGATAGCGGGTAACCCATGCGGGCGGAGAGTTCGCGCACGGCGAATTCAGTAGCCCATGTCTGTACAGTCGGAAACTGGAAGGCGATGGTCGCGACCCCAAACGCGAAGAGCGTCAGAATCAAGACCATTACGAGGCCATTACCAATTTTCCTAAGTATATTAACCATGCACGGTTTTGGGGTGGAGTATCGTCCGCCTTGCGGTATTTTACCTACTTTTGCGCAAATTTTCCCGCTTTCCAATGAATATCCTGGCCATAGAATCCTCCTGCGATGAGACATCGGCGGCTGTTATTTCTAACGGCAAAATTCGCTCCAATGTTGTCACTACGCAACTGATCCACGAGCAGTACGGCGGCGTGGTGCCGGAATTGGCCTCGCGCGCGCACCAGCAAATGATCCTGCTGGTGGTCGAAAAAGCTCTACAAGATGCAAAAATAGCTAAAAACGACCTTAATGCCATCGCTTTTACCCGAGGACCGGGCCTGATGGGTGCTTTATTGGTCGGTACCTCCTTCGCCAAGGCAATGGCGCTGGGGCTGGATATTCCGCTGATCGAGGTCAACCATATGCAGGCCCATGTGCTGGCGCACTTCATCGAAGAACCCCAACCCACCTTCCCCTTTCTCTGCCTGACCGTCAGCGGCGGCCATACCCAAATCGTGCTGGTGCGCGGCCACCTGGACATGGAAATAATTGGACAAACACTGGATGATGCCGTTGGCGAAGCCTTCGACAAGTCAGCCAAACTACTGGGCTTACCCTACCCCGGCGGCCCATTGGTCGACCAATATGCCAAGGAAGGCAACCCGATGGCCTACGATTTTCCCATTCCCGACGTGCCGGATTTGAACTTTTCTTTCAGTGGCATCAAGACCTCCATTTTGTATTTCCTGCAAAAACAAGTCAAGCAAGATCCTGATTTTGTCAAAGAAAATCTCGCCGATATCTGCGCCAGCATTCAGCATACTTTGATCAGGATTTTGCTCAAAAAACTTACCAAAGCTACCCAGGAGACGGGCATCCGGGAAGTGGCCATCGCGGGCGGTGTCTCAGCCAATTCAGGACTGAGAAGTACCTTGCAGGAAGTGGGCAAAAAGGAAGGTTGGCAAGTTTATATTCCCCGCTTCGAGTACTGCACCGACAACGCCGCCATGATCGCGATAGCCGCGCATTTCAAATATTTAGCCAATGACTTTACCGACCAAAGCGTGAGCCCGCTGGCGCGAATGACATGGTAAATAAGTACAGCTTTCACCCTAATCATCTCCACTGGCTGAGCCTCGACGTGGTGGCGGGAGCGCTACTGTCGCATTTGGCGGCCAATCGGCTGCCGGATGGTAGCACGCCGCTCAACGGCTGGGTTACGGTGATTTTGGGGCTGGTAGTTTTAGGAATTTACACGCTGGATCACCTGCTCGATAACCGCAAGCCCGAGCAGCCCCGCACGCAGCGCCATGCTTTTGTGAAGCAATACGAACCCGTCATATGGCGCGTCACACTCGGGGCTCTGGCTTTGGCGGCGGGCTTATCATGGCTCATTCCCCGGCAACTGTGGGAATTCGCTATCGCGATGGTTGTCTTCGTGAGTCTGTACTTGTGGGGTGTTTCCAGGCTTCCGATCAAAAGTTATCGTCAGGCTTTGAAGGAGCCCGTTACTTCCCTGATCTACGCAGCGGGCGTGTGGGGAAGTACTTGGTTTTTGGGAGAAAGTATTTCCTGGGAAAGCGCCCTACTGGGAATCATCTTCTACTTGCTGACAGTACAGAGCCTCCTACTTTTTTCGCACTTCGAAGCCGTCAAGTACCGCGAGGTTTTTAATTTGGCGCGTTGGCTGAAACGCCCGAATACCATGCGTATTTTGAAAGGTATTTCACTGCTGACCTTGATTACTTGCCTGACAGTATGTTTCCTGACCGAGTACCGCTACGTGCAGCGGCTATCCATCATGCTGATCGCAATGGCGGCGGTTCATTTTTGGTTGCTGCTCAATCCCGAGAAGGCTGTGTCCGACGAGCGGTTTCGGCTGGTAGGGGAACTGGTATTTTTCTTGCCGGGACT
Organism: Persicitalea sp.; assembly: GCF_041751555.1. Classification (NCBI taxonomy): domain Bacteria; kingdom Pseudomonadati; phylum Bacteroidota; class Cytophagia; order Cytophagales; family Spirosomataceae; genus Persicitalea; species Persicitalea sp. Next base: position 2,088 of record NZ_JBGSXF010000397.1, read on the forward strand.
GGTGCTTTGAGGGATGAAACCCTCCTGCTGGTGATACAGAGATGGGTGATCGGGCTATCTATTTCGTGTATTTCGCCCCTTCGGGGCTGGTTTCTAAGCCAACCCCGAAGGGGCGAAATACGAAAGCAACGGATGTAGCCCGTTGATAAGCCCCGCCAGGACACGTGCGCCAAAGCCCTGAAGGGGCACGATACTTCGGAATCCCCTGAGCGCTAAACTCAGGGATTTTTTTCGTTAGTCCTGACTCAAAACCTTAGTCCTGACTCAAAACTTCCGACTGTACCCGACCCGTACTACCTGCGTTTCGTTGTAATCGGCACTGGTATAACTGAACCCCTGTCCTTGGACTTCGCGCTTGATTACCATCGTGTTCAGTAAGTCGGTAGCGTTCAGGAAGAGTTCGTCTTTGCCCCCGCGCAGCGTTTTCTTCACGCCCGCATCCAGTGAGAAGCGGCTGTCGATGCGGCCCTGCGGGATCAGGTCGGGGGCCAGGTAAATGGCCGTGAGCTGCGCGTCCAAATTTTTGGGCAGATGAATAAGCGTGTTCAATTTCACATTTCCGGAAATTAACTCCTGCTTTTCTACCAAAAACGTATTAACGACCGGATAAAGATTCTGCACCGTGAAAGCGTCAATCTGATTCCGGTAGCCATTGAGGTTTAAGTTGAAGGACAAAGCCGGAGAGAGCGTTTGGGTATACACCAATTCCACACCCGTGTTGTAGCTACGACCCGCGTTTTGGAAAATATTGTAGATTAAATTGTTGGCGCGGGCGGGGTTGCCTGCGTCGCCCGGCACGGTGCTCGCAATGCGCGTGATCGTGCCGTTGACCTGACGGTGGTAAAGAGCGGTGTAAAAATAGCCGCTGTTCATATTCGTTCGGTAGCCCAGTTCGACGCTGCTGGTGAACTGTGGCTGCAAAGCCGGGTTGCCGACCTTTATGATTTCGGCGTCGTCGTACTTAGGAAAAATGCGAATATCGACTTCGTTGGGGCGATCCACGCGGCGGTTGTAGAATAGCGACAGCTTATTACGTTCGTTGAATTTGTAGGCCAGCCGCACGTTCGGGAAGGGCTGCGTGTAGTTGTAGCCGTCGCTTTTGTAGGTCGGGTGATTAGGGTTCACCGTGTATTTCAGGCCAACGTACTCCACCCGCAAGCCAACTTCGGCCTCGATTTTTTTATTTTCAAAAACGTAATTGCCGTACACTGCCGGGATAGTTTCGGCATAAGTCGCCGCACCACCCGCCAGGCTGTCGATGGGTGAGTTGAGCCCCGGAAAAAACTGCATATTGGTAGGAATGACCCGGCGGCGAAACTTGAAGCCGCCCTCAAACCGCCCGTAGCTCAGGGGCCGCACGTAGTCGAGGTTCAGGTCGGCCACGTTTTCGTCCGAGAGTAGTTTAAAGGAATCTTGACCAGTGAAAGTGGGGCGAATGTTGGTAAAAAAGTACTTCTCATCCTCACGGTGAAAGGTGTAGTTGAAACCCAGGTTCAGCACGTGGCCCGGCTGCCGGTACTTGTGCTGGTAGGTCGCGGAGGCGACCACGGTAGTTTTCAGTTCGTCTTCCAGAAATTGCCACAGGCGGTAGCGCTCCGAGAGATTGCTATTGAAGAAAGGCTCATCGCCGTTGTCCAGGATTTTCTCACTACCGAACAAACCCGACACGGTCAGCAGATCCGAATTGGAAATGTTCCAGTCCACACCCGCCTTCGTAGTGATGAAAGTAGTGTTGCGGTTGCGCTTGGTTTGCTGCTGAATGACTGTTCCGTTATTGTAAGTCCGCGTCACGAATTCGTTCTTGTTCAACGTCTCGGTGTAGAGGTAATCGCCCTGAAAAAAGGCGTTGACCTTGCCTTTGCGGTAGTTGAGCGACAGCGACGGGTTGATCTTCGGCGTGGCCTGGTACTGCGGGCGGATGGTCGGCAGATTCTCGCGCCGCACCCAAAGCGCCCCGAGTCCAGTGGTGAAGCCCGCCTTGCCATTGAAGCCCTCCTGCTTATTTTTCTTGTAAATAATGTTGATGATCCCGGCGTTGCCGTTGGCATCATATTTGGCCGAGGGATTGTTGATAATCTCGATGCGCTCGATGGCCGAGGCGGGAATGTTGTCCAGCCCCTGCTGATTGCCGAAACCCGTAATAGCCGTCTGCTTACCGTCCATCAGCACCGCCACGCGGTCGCTGCCGCGCAGAAGTACCTTGCCATCCTGCACGGCCACGCCCGGTAGGTTCTGCATGGCCTGCAGCACCGAGCCGCCCGCCTGACTGATATTGTCAGCGACGGAAAAGGTCTTCATGTCCATTTTGTCGCTCAACCCTTCCTGCTGTCCCGTCACTACGACCTCGTTCAATAACCGAGCGTCTTCGGCCAGTTCTACGGTACCCGCGTCCAGGAAGTTTGTCAAACTACCGACGTAGAGTCGCTGCTGTTCGGTGGCGTAGCCGACAAGTGAAAATTCCAGCCGATAACTGCCTGGCTTAACAGAAGCCAGCGTGTATCGTCCCGATTCATCGGTCACTGTCCCGGTCACGAAAACCGAGTCCTTTTCGGTTTTCAGAATCACGTTGACGTAGGGCATCGGGGCCTTGGTGGTCTGTTCGCTGACTGCTCCCGAAATGGTCACGGCGGGAGTTTGGGCGAACGAGACCGATGGGTTAAAAATAAAGAGAATGGATATGAAAATGAGAATAAACCGCATAAGGCAATGTCTGAATTCGGAAAAAAAAATTAGGAGGCAAAGATACGGCTCCGATTTTGGAGGGAACCTGGATTTATCCTAAAAAGGTGGTATTTTTTCCATTTTTTAGGGGTGCGTCGTAATATTTCATTTATCGGATATCGGCACCAGCCGACCTTTGGATAAATATGGGTCTGGCTAATTTTATTTTTTTCAATTTTTTGGTGAAATTTGAAAAAACAACCTTCCCTAAACCTCTAAACATTATGAAAAAAGTCCTGAAAGTAGTCGGCATTGTTCTAGGCGTAGCCTTAGTCGGCGTTATTGGTGCAATGGCTTACGTCAAACTAGCCCTGCCCAATGTAGGCGCGGCTCTCGAAATGAAAGTAGAAATCACGCCCGCCCGCGTGGCGCGTGGCGAATACCTGGCCCAGCACGTCGCCCTCTGCGCCGACTGCCACAGCACCCGCGACTACTCCCTGTTTTCCGGCCCCATGACACCCGGCACCCTGGGTAAAGGCGGCGAGGTTTTCGATCAGAAAATGGGCTTTCCCGGCTCGTTTACGTCCAAGAACATTACGCCCTACGGCATCGGCAACTGGACCGATGGCGAAATCTACCGCGCCATCACGACGGGCGTCAGCCGGGACGGCCACGCCTTTTTTCCGGTCATGCCTTACCCCTACTATCGGCACATGAATGAGGAAGACGCCAAAAGTATCGTGGCATACCTGCGCACGCTACCGCCCATTAAAAACAAACCGGCCGACTCAAAACCTGATTTCCCGATGAACTTTATCCTGAATACCATCCCTAAAAAGGCCGAACCCATGCCCTTGCCCGACCCGAACAATGAATTGGCTAAGGGAAAGTACCTTACCAATATGGCTGGATGCGCAGAATGCCACACACTGGCTGAACAAGGACAAATAGTGGCCGAAAAAATATTTTCGGGCGGCAGGTCTTTTGAATTGCCGACGGGGACGCTTTACTCGGCCAATATAACACCCGACCAAGCCACGGGCATTGGTAGTTGGACGAAAGAAGCATTTGTAGCCCGCTTCCGTGCCTACGCCGACAGCGGTTATGTACCGCAAAAAGTCGGTCCGAACGAGATGCAAACCATCATGCCCTGGACGATGTACGGCGGTATGAAACCGGAGGATTTGGGGGCCATCTACACCTACTTGATGTCGGTTGAACCGATACGGAATCAGGTTAAGGAGAAATTCAAACCGAGGTCCGAAACCGCGGTGGTGGCGAGGTGATCCACAAGCCAATTTTTCGTTTTCGCCCGGGAAGTTTTTGGTAAAGTTCAATTCATTCCTATAATAACTGCGTGCCATCCTGCCTTAAAGTTATAGCTGACTTGAAAGCCGCTGGTTTCACAGATTTTAGCGACCAGAGCCAGTCCCAGGCCCAGCGAATCGGGATGGCTGCTGTCTTTCCGAAAACGAGCCCAGAGTTGTTCGACCGGGACGGTAGGCGGACTACC